>NZ_JAUBVR010000022.1:0-80079 GCF_036705955.1 Microcoleus sp. A6-C6
GCTTTGATTTCGCCTTTGAAGGTTCGTATTTGGACTCTTCAAGAATCCCCTCGCCTTTAGGCATGGGGAGTATCAAGTTATTTCCACAGGCGAATGGAAAAAGACCGAATTAAATGCAGTACAGCTTAAATATTTGATGCAACACAAATTAGCAGCCATTCCCGGCAGCGAGTTTTGGTCGAAATGATGGTAAGTCCCAGATGCGATCGAGCAGCAGCCGATCGCGAATTACCAAAGATCACCGCAGTTAATTTCGATCCCCAGCAAGCAGGTTCAAACTCAGGATGGCGATCGGTTTTAGTGGCGTTCTTGCAAGTAATTTTGCGATAGGGGAGTCCGTACCGCCGGCAGTAACTCTTCCGGTTTCGTGCCTCGTTGATTCCAGTGCCGCCACCCAAACAAGCCAGCACTCAAAGCAACGGGCAACAAGCAAAGCATCACTACCAGACCTTTTTGCAATCCCCATTGTTTTAAAGATTTCTGAGTCGGTGCAGTGGCGCGAGTTGCTTTGATCGCCGCAGACTCAGGATTAGGAATAGAGTTCGGTGAATTAGCAGCAGAAGATCGATCGTTCTGGTGAACCCAATCCTTGCGATCTTTTAATTGGTCGGGAAAATATTCCCAGACTTCGCCATCATCAGTATCTGACTCCTGCGGTTGATTGGCTGCGATTGGCGGGTATGGGGCGATCGTCGAGAGCGCAGATGGCGCCTTCCATTCTGTACCTGCTCCCGCCGTCGGCGTTCCCGGTAAGATTAAATTTTGCACCGCAGATCCGGATGGCGCGCCGGTCAGATAGCCGTCAAAGTCCGGGTGCTGGTAAAGAATCGGCAAAGCCCAGTATAACTGATGAGAACCGTAGGCAGAAATTAGTCCCGCCCTGGCCCGACTCAGGCTGAGATCGACTGGATAGCCTTGATTCAGGTTGCGGTAAAACAGTCGCGTCAGAGTTAGGGCTACATCGTCGGGAATGCTTTCTGCCATTGCTAGCACTGCTGGAATGCCCCGCTTGACTAAAGCTGCGGTTAAATTGCGTTCCGGGCTGTCGTCCCCGATGTCTGAGGGGTCGCCGTAGGCCCCGCGGCAGGAATTGAACACGGCCATCTGAATGCCGTTGTTGACGAGCAATCCGGCTAAGTCGTCGCCACTCAAGGTTTCGGTTAACCCGGTGCGACTGCTGACTAGGTAGAGTTCGCCGCCCCTAGAACCTAAGTTGCTGTGGCCTGCGTAGTGCAAGACTTGGTAGTGTCCTTGTTCTAGGGCTTGGGTAAGCTGTTCTCGATCGGGCTGTTCGAGAATAGTCAGTTGAATTTCCGGGGAATGGGGGCTGTTTTTGAGGGGATTAGCGCTGCGGTTTTGCAGTTCTTGTTGCAGGTGGAGCACTTCTCGTTTGAGCTGCAAGCTGTCTTGATCGCTCGGAGAGGCGATCGCCACTAAAATTTTTAGTGGGCCGCTGCTAGGTACCATCCGGGTTTGTTTGAACAAACTTGTACCTGGTTGGTAGCGGGAAAATACGACATCGGTGCCGGTTGCCAAAGGGCGATCGTCCGCGTGCAGAACTTCCCACGGCAGCCGCGGTAAGTGCCTGCCTTTGAGTCCGAGGCGCAGTTGCAGCACTTCTCGGCGGTGCTGGGCGATGCCTTGAGCGCAAGTCCAGCTATCGCGCAAGTTTCCTTGAAACAGCCCGCTATATAATTGTTGCCCCAGGGCTACTAAATTCGGCGCTGAGTTTTTTGTGGATCGCCCAAGTCCGCGACCGGCACCGACTCCTTGGAATACGCCCACCATCGGGTCATTCATCAGTTGAGCAGAAAGTGCCAGCCATTGGTCGATCGGCCAGCGGACTTGTTGTTCTGCTAAGGGTACACCGGGTGCAACCTTTTCTGTCCGCACTAGATATTCGTCGTCGCCAACTGGGGTGACTGAGAGTTGAAATTCCTGGCTCACTGATTTAGCGCCCTCCCGCCTCAATTTTGAATATGCCTGCGTTTTTGCAGCTAGCAATCGCGATCGGCAAACTGATTTTTACTCTTTCAATCAAAGTTTCTGAATGCGCTTCCCCCGATCGGGCGATCGCTGGGTTCAAATATATTTCTTCAAACACTTTGAGGCTATAAAAGTTGTACTTTAATAACAGTTTATTAGTTTTGATTGCCCTATGGCTCGGTGAAAGCCGAATTTTCTCCAATCTTTCTATTTTGAACATTTTGCACCTCTACCGCAGACCCCTTTACCTTCGTCGGGAACTTGAGTTTGTCATTGCTCAGTAAAGTTAAATTGGAGGCACTTTACCAGGCGGATCTCTAGTTCTTATTAAAATTACTTCAGCTATCGCCCACCACTTTCAGGGCAATATCAGAGGTAAATTTGAGTATTTTTTTGGCGGTGGCGATCTGTCGCTGTGTCTTAACCGCTTATCCTCTACCATCAACCCCCCCATCTAAAATCTTGATTTTGTGTCAATTAATTAATTGGTCAGCCGGCGAGTCCTCATCCATAAGCCCTTCCCCTCATCCATCAGCCCTGAGTGGCGATCGCTAATCGATAGAGCGACCATCGAGGATTCCTCATCGATTATTGCTAATTTACCGCTTCTATGTTATAGATATTTTTAATTTAACTGTCTTAATCTAGTTAAAGTTAAGCAGGAAAAATCAAGTCAAGTATCCAAGAAGTTTTCAGAATACAACTGCTATCAAATATTCCCAGACTCTCCAGCAACCAGCATTTTGATCATCTAGACGGTTCAGCCTCATCCAGCCTCTTTATCGTAGAAATATTGGGAAAGGCAACTATAAACCTACAAATAAACCGGCTTTGTGATGCCCGCCAGGGGTCATTCGCGATCAAAATGCCGATCGATCTTGTAACTTTAACCCAAAATAATGCCAGTTTTAAAACGTAATGGAACTGTAGGCAAGCTTCAAGACTATACAAAATCGGTTATTACTCATGTCAAATCTCAAATCTCAAATTTATTATCTCAAATCTCAAATTCCAAATATAAAATGGTATAAATCCCGTGTTTTCTACTGTGTTGTCGGATTTTTACAATCTTTCTTGAGATAGATGTTTTTGGGCGTAATTAGTATTTTTATTCTGAAAATATAATATTTTATCGGTTCGCGAGGCTGGCTCGAATCGAGATCAACTTGTACGACAGAAAATTAAAACAAATATTTGTCTGGGCCAAATATCTAAATTTTTTATTAATCATCGGGAACTAAAATTAGGAGCGTTTAGTCAGTGGCAAAAGAGATGCAAATCCTAAGTCAGGGAAGGATTTGCCAGAGCTGGGAGTGTTACGAAAAGTTAATGCAACCAGGCTCGATCGCAGGAAAAGCAAGGGTAAAATTTTGATAATAAAGGTTTTGGGTAGTTATGTGGGAGTTGTGAGTTGCGAGTTTAAATTCTGCTAATTCACTGTAGAAATTACGTAGAAAATCTACAATTCGGCGCACTTCGGTGCAGGTTACTGTAGAAATTACGGAGAACATCAAAAGTGATCTGCGTTTCCGCGCAGCAATTACGGTGTATGTGGCGGATCAATTATTTTTGGTGCACCATTGCAGAAGAGAAAACTCGCAACTGATGGAAATAACCCCTTGCAGTTTAAATAGCATCTACAAGTAGAAACGTGGGAAATCAGCTATAGCAGGCGAAAGTATGAAATTAAAATTTTCTGCTTCTACTGCCTCATCCTTGCTGATAAACTGACTCTAAGAAACTCAGCCCTTTTTTGGAAATATCAAAGATGAAAGAAGAAATCAATGTATCGGGAACACTTTTTCCCGATCGAGATGAAACACAAATTTCTGACCTAAAAGCAACCAGTTTGTTTGTACCGCCCGTGGATGATGAGCAGCCAAAACTCGTGTTTTCTGCCAGCGAACTCGCTCGACTAGCAGATTTTCGCAACTCCAGCGCGCTCGATTCCAATAGCGAGTTAGCCAAGTTAGTTGATGATGCGATCGGCCAAAACAGGGGCAGCACTAACGGCCAAGTTCCGAATCCGCCTAACGACGCATCCCCCAAAGTTACTGATGATAGCAAAATTGCTGAATTGAGCAGCGTACCCGAAGAAGGTGTGGGCGGCAAAAATGACAAAAAAGATGACAGCGACACTGATGGCAAGACGATCGAAGGCACGGATGATGATGACATAATTGTCGCCACCGGCGCTAACCAGTCGCTCTACGGCAAAAAAGGCAAAGACAAACTCAAAGGAAAGAGTGGCAAAAATAAACTCTATGGAGGCAAAGACGACGACGATTGCGCGGGCGGCGATGGCGATGACGAAATAAAAGGCGATCGCGGCGACGACACCGTTAACGGTGGCGAAGGCAACGATACCATCTACGGCGGCAAAGACAACGACACTCTTTCTGGCGGCAGTGGCAACGATACCTGCAAAGGCGATGACGGCAATGACTGGGTGCACGGCAACGAGGGCAATGATGACGTTGACGGTGGCAGCGGCACTGATACCGTCTACGGCGGCAAAGGCAACGACAAGTGCGAAGGCGGCGAAGGCAACGATATCGTCAGGGGCGATCGGGGCGAAGACAACGTTAGTGGCGGCGAAGGCAACGACACCGTTAACGGCGGCAAAGATAACGACACCGTGATGGGCGGTGCCGGCAGCGACGTTTGCGACGGCGACGACGGCGACGACAGCGTGATGGGCGACACCGGCAACGACACCTTAATGGGCGGTGCCGGCAATGACGCTTGCGATGGCGGCGAAGGCGACGACAGCGTGATGGGCGACACCGGCAACGACACCTTAATGGGCGGTGCCGGCAATGACGCTTGCGATGGCGGCGAAGGCGACGACAGCGTGATGGGCGACACAGGCAACGACACCTTGATGGGCGGTGCCGGCAATGACGTTTGTGATGGTGGCGACGGCGACGACAGCGTTGTCGCTGGCACCGGCGACGACACCTTGATGGGCGGTGTCGGCAACGATACCCTCGTTACTGGCGACGGTAATGACATGGCAGACGGCGGCGAGGGCGACGACAGCGTTGTCGGTGGCGGATCTGGCAACGATACGCTGATGGGTAATGCTGGCAACGATACGATCGTTGGCGGTACTGGCAACCATACCTGTACCGGCGGTGCTGGAAATGACGTTTTTGTCATGAGTAACATGACCGCTCCCGGTAGTTCAGTCATCACTGACTACACAGCAGGTAGTGACAAGTTTCTGTTGTCTGGCGACTTGAATTTTAGCAGCTTGTCCTTTGTACAAGTCGGCCTCAATACCGAAATTCGAGGCAGCAATAACTTTGTGCTGACGATATTGTTGAATATCAACGCCACGATTATCAAAGCTGGCGACTTTTTGGGAGTTACCGCTCCAACTACAACTCCAACTCCAGCTCTACCTGTAGTTTCAGCTCCAATTACAACTCCAACTCCAACCCCTCTGTCAGTGGTAGCTAATCCCCTGACTGTCGGTTCCGGTGGCAGCCAAACTACTATTACTTCTGACTTGTTGAAGGTTGTCGATGGCCCGGCAGGCCCTAGTGGCACTGTCTTCAAGCTAACGGAACTGCCTGATGCTAAAACCGGGCAACTATTCTTTAAGGGAGTAGCGGTAACAGCAATCGGTGTTACCTTCACTCAAGCAGACATTAACGCCGGTTTGTTAACTTTCCAAGCAGTATCTGGTTTTACGGGTAAGGCTGACATTAGTTTTGGTTTTGAATTTAGCCAAGGCACAAAGATTATCACCGGTCAGCGTTTTAACTTGAAAGTCGAGCAAACTACCTTTGATTTTACTGGCAGTACAGCTCCTCAAGTTATTGTCGGTTCGGTGACGCTGGATAACGACATCAAAGGCGGCGACGGTGACGATGACATTAAAGGCGGTAACAAGACAAACAAAATTAAAGGAGGCAAAGGCAAGGACAAAATTAAAGGCGGTGATGGCGAGAATGATATCGACGGCGGCGATGACGATGACGATATCGAAGGTGGTAAAGGCAAAAACAAACTCATCGGCGGTATTGGCAATGACAAAATTAAAGGCGGCGATGGCGATAGTGAGATCGACGGCGGCGAAGGAACCAATACTCTAATTGGGGGTGCTGGGAAGGATCGCTTTATTTATCGCACTTCCCGCGAAAAGATTAAAACAGTTGCAGAAGCTGACTTAATTACTGACTTTAATGTCGATGACGATGTTTTAGATTTGTCGGCGGCAGCTTTTGGTAATCTCAGCGTTGCCAGCTTGACTCGAGTGGCGATTACTGCTACTTCTGCTGTTGGGGCGATCGGCAGCGCTAACTTACTCGACTTCAGCACTGATATCACCGTTACCAGCATCGCCACTTTGCAAGCGCGGTTTGCTGCTTTGGGTGGCAACAGCGATGCGCCTACTTTCTGTCAGTTTACAGATGCTGATACTGGCCGTTCCGTGCTCGTATTTGCTGTTGGAGTGCGCTTTGAAGTTATCGCTAGTTTCTCGATCAAAATTAGCCTGCAAATCAAGAACTTTGTCTTCAGTGGCCCATCGCTAAATGTTCCTGTCGGTACTGACGGCCCGGATACTTTTAACTTCGGTACTTATCCCGTCGGAGTTAATTTTGATGCTAAAGCAGGCGATGACAACATTGTCGGCAGCAACTTTAACGATACCATCAAGGGCGGTGACGGCAGCGATACCATCACCGGCGGTCTCGGTGCTGATGTTTTGAGTGGTGGCACTGGCGCCAATCTCTTTGTTTACACGACAACTAAAGAAGGCGACGATAAAATTACCGACTTCAAATCTGGAACAGATAAATTCCAGTTTGTATCGAGCGAATTCGGCAATTTGACTACTACTAACTTTGACGGTGTTAGCGGTTCAACTCCTGACATTACCGGCAAAGAGTTAGTAATTTTCACTGGCGGAACCTATGCCAGTCTCGAAGCCGCGCAAGCTAAGGCTTTGGGCAGTTCAACAACTCCTGGTTTCTTCGCATATAACAATGCTGCGAACGAAACGGTGTTGGTGTTTGACTCGAATGGTACGCTTCCAGGTGGTTCGACAATTGTTGCGAATCTGGGTACGGCTGCGGGGACTTTGGGCACAGCAGACTTCTTGTTTACTGGTGCGACTGGTTCTGCTCCGACTGGTACTTCTACCAATTCAGGTAGCATTGTTGATTTAACTGCTGCTGGAAATACCTATCCGACTGGAAACATTAATTTGGGTTCTGGTGCTGGCGGTTACAACTTCAGCACTCCTGTCTTATTTACCGGAGATGCGGCTGATAATAACGTCACTGGTACTGAATTTGCTGACATCCTCACAGGCGGCAGCGGTTCAGATATTCTGACTGGCGGTTCCGGTGCAGATATCTTTGCTTACAAGGCTCCCGGCGAAGGCGGTGATACGATTACTGACTTTGCTTTTGGGGTTGACAAATTGCAGTTTACTGCGAATGCTTTCGGCAATTTCACTACTACTAATTTTGCCAGTGTGAGCGGTTCAGCTCCTGATATTACTGGTAAACAGTTGGTGATTTTCACGGGCGGAAATTATTCGACGGTGGAAGCGGCTCAAGCTAAGGCTGTGGGTGGTTCTACAACTCCTGGTTTCTTCGTATTTACGAATACTGCGAGCGAAACGGTGTTGGTGTTTGACTCGAATGGTACAGCAGCAGGCGGTTTCACAACTGTTGCGAATCTGGGTACGGCTGCGGGGACTTTGGGCACAGCAGACTTCTTGTTTACTGGTGCGACTGGTTCTGCTCCGACTGGTACTTCTACCAACTCAGGTAGCATTGTTGATTTAACTGCTGCTGGAAATACCTATCCGACTGGAAGCATTAATTTGGGTTCTGGTGCTGGCGGTTACAACTTCAGCGCACCTGTGTTGTTTACAGGAGATGCGACTGCTAATAACGTCACTGGTACTGAATTTGCTGACATCCTCACAGGCGGCAGCGGTTCAGATATTCTAACTGGCGGTGCTGGTGCAGATATCTTTGTTTACAACGCTCCCGGCGAAGGCGGTGATACGATTACTGACTTTGCTTTTGGGGTTGACAAATTGCAGTTTACTGCGAATGCTTTCGGCAATTTCACTACTACTAATTTTGCCAGTGTGAGCGGTTCAGCTCCTGATATTACTGGTAAACAGTTGGTGATTTTCACGGGCGGAAATTATTCGACGGTGGAAGCGGCTCAAGCTAAGGCTGTGGGTGGTTCTACAACTCCTGGTTTCTTCGTATTTACGAATACTGCGAGCGAAACGGTGTTGGTGTTTGACTCGAATGGTACAGCAGCAGGCGGTTTCACAACTGTTGCGAATCTGGGTACGGCTGCGGGGACTTTGGGCACAGCAGACTTCTTGTTTACTGGTTCGATCGCAAATTCTCCAACTGGTACTTCTACCAACTCAGGTAGCATTGTTGATTTAACTGCTAATCCGGGTACTTTCCCGACAACCGGAGTTTACGACTTTGGTTCAGGTGTGGGCGGTTACAACTTTACCACTCCTGTCTTGTTTACCGGCAATTCAACCGCGAATAACGTTACCGGCACAGAGTTCTCCGATATCTTGAATGGTGGATCTGGTTCCGATATTTTCAACGGTGGCGCTGGTAATGACAGCATCTCCGGCGGCGCTGGTAATGACAGCATCTTCGGCGGCGTGGGTAACGATACTATCAACGGCGGTGACGGGAATGATACTTTAATCGGCGGTTTGGGAACGAATGTTCTCAGCGGCGGGCTTGGTGCTGATGTGTTTGTGTTCACCGGAACTACTGCTGGTGGCGGGGATATCATTACCGATTACAGCATTGTTGATGATGTCATGAACATTGACAAGATTGCTTTTGCCGGGTTGGGATCGGGGCCTTTGGGTGCGAATTTCTACCGGTATAGCAGCACGGTTGCTACTGTAAGTGCGATCGAGTCATCGTTGACTGCACCGTCGATTATTGCTCTCTTCGATAGTGTGGCTAATACTACTAAGCTGTACTACGATAGCAACGGTTCTACGGTTGGTGGCAACAGTTTGTTTGCTACTGTCAATGTCGATTTGGGAGTTTCTGGTAATTCTGAATTGGTCTTGTTCTAAAGGGCAAGAATTCCGATCTGGATATCGGCGGTATGTGTGGGGACAAAGCAATGCTTTGTCCCAATAAAATAAGGACACAGCATTGCTGTGTCCTTATTTTTGTATTATGTTAAATAATTTATAGATTGTGCGATCGATTACGATAATAAAAACGGTTCGTTCGTAGTGCGGAGTTTAGTCCGCAATCCGGGAACGGACTAAAGTCCGCACTACGAACCAATTTTAGATATGGCAATCTACCGGATGCGATATTAAGCGTAGATTCTACATTTTTTTCTCAATCCATGCTTACTTCGTTTCCAACCGCTGCCGCCAATTGCTGCTAATAATATCTATTACCGTAACGACAACCAACAACACCAACATCATAGTAGTAGCCTTATTGTACTCAAAAGACCTGATGTAATTCACCAATTCAAAGCCAATTCCCCCAGCGCCCACCACTCCCAACACCGAAGCCGCCCGAATATTATACTCAAACATCCACAGCGTGTAACCCAACGCTAGCGGCAACACCTGCGGAAAAATGCCGTATTGCGCTACTTGCAGCCAAGATGCGCCCGCAACTTGCAACGATTCGATCGATCGCGCTTCCACAGACTCGATCGCCTCCTGATAAAATTTAGCTAGATAACCTATAGTATAAATTCCCAGGGCCAAAGTACCAGCCGGCGCACCCAAACCAGTCGCCGATACAAACAGCAACCCCAGCACAATTGAAGGAACTGATCGCACGGCATTTTGCAATAAATTAGCTAACCATTGCAACCACTTTGGTGCTATATTATGGGAGCTGCAAATAGCAATTGGTATGGAAAGAATCGCCCCGATTGTGGTTCCCCATAGCGACATCTGAACTGTTTCGATTAAAGCCTTAATTGCTACATCAATAATTTCTAGATTCGGCGGCCACAAGCGCGAAAGAAAATCAGTCATGTAAGGCCAGCTACTTACCAAAGTTGTGGCATCAATTTCTAGTCCCCGTAGCGCCCAACCGTAAAGTACAATTAAACCTGCGATGATACCGAGATTTTTGATCCAACTATAGGTTTTTGATAAGTTACTTGAGTTTTTTTCGGTCATTGGCATTTATTTTAAGATTTTTTTTTAACCGCAGAGGGCGCAGAGGGCACAGAGGAAGAGTTGAGAAGAGAGCGGTTTAGGCTGGTATTTTGGGATTGGTTAATTTGCTGAATTTGTCGGAGAGGTTGTGGCATTTGCCATCATAGACTATTTGACCGGCATCTAGGACGATCGCCCTTTCGGGATAGGTGCTGGCCATTCCCAAATCGTGCAATACTACAACTATGGTCATGCCTTGTTCTCGGTGCAGTTGGGCGAGGATTTCCATTACTTGCTGGGCGGCGATTACGTCTAATCCGGTGGTGGGCTCGTCGGCGAGTAAAATCTGCGGTGATTGGATTAAGGCGCGGGCGATGGCGACTTTTTGCTGTTGTCCGCCGCTGAGTAGTCCGGTTTTTTGGTATGCTAGGTCTTGGAGTCCGAAGTCTGCTAGTAGGTCAAATGCTCGATCGCGCTTTTGCTTCGGAAAACCCCACAAAGTCTCCCAAGTATTCAATCCTCCCAAGCAACCACATAGCACATTGTCGATCGCAGGTGACTGTTTTACTAACCCGCCGCCTTGAAAAATTAAGCCGATATCCCGACGAATTCGGGCGATCGTGCGCGTATTCATCACAATATCATTAATCCGAATCTCTCCGGTTTTAACAGGGACTAAGCCGACGAAGGAGCGCAATAGGGTGGATTTTCCCGCACCGTTCAAACCCAGTAGCGCCACAAATTCGCCCTGTTTGATTTTGCAATCAATGCCGTTGAGAATGGGGCGATTTAGTGATTTGGAATAAGCTGTTTCTAAATTACAACATTCGATAGTCATGATCGATATTTATTGATAAATTAGCGATAACTAAATTGCGATTTGAAGGCAAATTTTGTACAGAGGCAGAGCCTCATTATCTCCATTCCCAGGCAGAGCGAGGTAATGAGGTAATGAGGTGATCAGTCAACAGTCAACAGTCAACAGTCAACAGTCAACAATAGACCTAATAAAATTAAGGCTCTAATTTAGCGCGCTGCAAAGCTTGCCGCAAAGTTGCTAAATGGCGCGTATGATCGACTTTTACTAATTTCTGGGAATTGTACAAGCTGCGGAACAATTGATTATTTGCAGGTTCGTTCATTTTCATGAAAGCATTGATCAGTTTTTCGCGCATTGGTGCAGGAATGCGATCGTCAATCACAATTCCGTGGGCGGGAACTCCGGGAACTTGTTGCAAAACTCGCAATTTCTTGCCTTCTTCCGCTGTAATCCAAGGTGGCAACAAAGCGTATTCGGAGACAACTCCGACATCTGCTTGACCTCTTAAAACAGATTGCAAAGCGCTGCTGTAGCCGTCGCCATAGGTGACATTTCCGAAGAAACTTTCCAATCTATCCGGCCCTGAAACTAATCCTTGACCTACCAATTCTGAGATTGGAAAAATGAATCCCGAACCGGAAGTTCGAGAAGTGAAAGCCATTTTTTTACCTTTCAATTGTTCGAGAGTTTGCTTTGCTGAACCTTTCGCGCGCAAAGGACTATCTTGGCGCACCACAAACACGGAATCGTAGGTATTTCCGCCGGAATAATCGCTGCGAACTTCTGCTAAATACATCCGCGCTTTCGCCAATTGTTCTGCTTTTAATGCCGCGCGCCCTGCTACAAATGCTACATCTGCCCTGTCGGCCCTCAAAGCTTCTACAGCGGCGGTTTCGTCGCCGATGACGGCTTCTACGGGCATTCCGATTTCTTTGGATAGTATTTGCGCTACTCGATTGGCTTTATTTTGCAAGTCTGTAGCATCTCTGCGGTTGGCAAATACGATTCTAATGCGAGTTATAGCAGCTTGTGCTCTTAAATCTCGATCGCCCTTTGGTGTTGTTTGGGTGATCGCCTTTTGCCCGATTCCAACTGCATTCGCTGTCAAACCAGCTAGCAGTAATAATCCCACGCTCGCGCTTGCTATAACTTTTGACTTGACCTTCATTAATCGCTCTCCTACTTAACCACAACTATTTGATAATTTATGGCAATAATTTTCCAATCATTGTAGAGCTTTTTTGGTAATTAGTTGCAATAGTGAAAGCATAACGATATATTATATAAAATATAAGCAATATTAATAATGCTTTGACTCTATGTATGGTATTTTTAGCATTCTACGGGGAAGAAGTGGTGCAAACTAGACACCATACTGATAAAATGCTCCTAAAGCAAACTTTGACAGCACAGCACAATGTCTTCAGAAACAAACTCAGCGCCTGCATCTACAACCGGTGCAGATGCGATCGATGTTGCGATCGCCTCAGGAATCGATTTTGACGGCACTCCGATTCCGAAAGCAAAATTAGACCTGTACGAGCAAGTAATGGGATTAGAAGCCGGGAGACAGCGCAGTGGCGTATCGAACACCATGCGATCGCGCATTGTCCGAATTGGTGTAAAACATCTGCCTCAAGCAGAACTAGATCCAATGTTAATTGCTGCCGACTTTGCACCGCTAAAAGACAAAGAAGTTGCCTTTTATTACGGCGCCAAGTAAAAATCAGATAATGCAGAAAGGCAAGATACAAGATATCAAAGAAACCGGGTTTTTTCCATGATTCAACGCTTTGATGCAATATTTTTCGCAAAAACCCGGTTTCTGCCTCCACGATAGATTCACAAAGGAGAGATATTTCAATAAGACGCAAGTATAACGGCAATTATGGCTAGCACAAGAGCGATAATTTGCGGAATTGTAATTGCTTCTTTCAGGAATAAAGATGATAGAAGTACGGTAATGACTGGGTACAGGGATGTAATGCTGATTACGCTGATAACTGGCCCGCTTTCAATGGATTTCAGAAAAATCACAGATGCCGCAGTTCCGCAAACACCGATTAATAAAGCAAATACGATTCCTGTAATATTTCCCTCAAAACTCAAGTTTTTACTGTTAGCAAGAATGAATACTGTAGTTAAAATAGCGCCGATTGTTTCATAAACAAAAGCTGTTTTGTAGTCGAGAGATTTAGTCGCTAACTTGCCAAAAAATCCCCAAAAACCGTATAATAATGAACAAATGAGTGCATAGATTAACCAATTGGGTATTTTAACCATTGTTTCAAAAATTTAAGTGTATTATTTTAGATCTGCAAAAATATCTAGGAATGGGCATCTTGCCAGTTCCACAAAAATATCTAGGAATGGGCATCTTGCCCGTTCCAAAATTTGATTAAAAAGACTTTTGCAAGAGTTTTTTTTTTGCTTGTTGTACTCGATTTTCCCTCGATATCACAGTTGATAACTTTTTGCTCATTGCCACCTGCAATGTTCTTAAATCTCCGGTTTCAAAGCACGTTCCATCAGCGATAAAACAGCTTGTTCGGGAGTAATATCACCATTCAGCAAACGATAAACTTGACGGGAAACAGGGACTTCAATCTCGCGCCGATTCGCCAAATCAATCAACACATTAGTAGTATTAACTCCTTCAGCAGTGCTCTGTAATTCCTGCAAAATTTGCTCCAAAGACTTGCCTTTCGCCAATCCGAAACCAACTCGATAATTGCGCGACAAAGAACTATTGCAAGTCGCGAGTAAATCTCCCAAACCAGACAAACCATAAAAAGTTTCGGCGCGAGCTCCCAAACGAACTCCTACCCGAATCATTTCCGGCAAAGCGCGAGTCAGCAAAGCAGATTTAGCATTAGTTCCTAATTGTAAACCATCGCAAACACCAGCGGCGATCGCAAAAACGTTCTTCAAAGTCCCACCCAACTCAGTCCCCAGGGGATCTTGATTCACATAAACTCGAAAAATATCGGAACTATAAATGGTTTGTACTTGCTTGGCTGCGGCTAAATCTAAACTCGCCGCTACCGTCGCAGCCGGTAATCCTTGCTGAATTTCCTCGGAAAGATTGGGCCCGGAAAGTACGACAATTGAATTGTGAGGAAAGGCATTTTGCCAGATTTGAGATGGAGTGCGTGTCGTCGCGGGGTCTAAACCTTTGGTGACAGTAACTATAATTGTACTGGGAGTTAGGTTTAAGGCAAGCAGGCGATCGACTGTTTCGCCAACTCCCTTCATCGAAACTGCCGAAATTACAACATCCGTGCCAGTTATAACCGATTCTAGACTAAAAGAACTGCGGCGCGACCACAAATTTACCCGATCGCCCTTTTTGCCTCCCAGATTTGCCAGTGCCAAACCCCATGCACCTCCGCCTAATATTGTCAAATTTACCATAAAATTTATTGAGAAGGAAGAAGGAAGAAGGAAGAAAGAAGAAGGAAGAAGAAATACCCAGTAAGCTTTTTCGCGAGCCGTATTTTACGTTTAACTTGGTAGATTTACTTATTTAGATCAACGAAAACGCAGGTGCACGCAGATCAACTATACATAATTTAGCATTCATCCGCGTTAATCGGCGTTATTCTGCGGTTAAAAATTTACATAATAATCTTCCTTCTTCCTTCTTCCCTCTTCCTTCTTCCCTCTTCCTTCTTCCCTCTTCCTTCTTCCTTCTTCCTTCTTCCTTCTCCTACAAACGCGGGCGCAATCCATAATGACGGTAACGCCAATAATCGCGTAAAATGCGATCGTGATCGAAACACAATTCACCTGGAATCTGCCAAGATTCAAAAACTTGTAAATTTTTAGCATCATCAGCAGCTTGGGGTTCGCCCGTTGCCGCAGCCAAGAATACAATACTGATAGTATGTTGGCGCGCGTCGCGATTTGGGTCAGAATAAACGTAAAATTGCTCAATTAATTCTACATTCAAACTCGTTTCTTCTAAAGCTTCGCGTTTGGCCGCCGTTTCTACCGATTCCCCGTAATCGACAAAGCCGCCGGGAATCGCCCAGCCGTAGGGAATATGGCGACGTTCTATGAGTACGATCGGTCGGTGCGGGCGATCGACCAATTCGATGATAATATCAACTGTAGGAGCGGGATTTTTATAAGTCATTTTGTTTGGGAATGGGGCATCGGGCATCGGGCATCGGGCATCGGGGATTAATGATTTTATATTTAACAAACAACAAATAACAAATAACAAATAACACATAACAGTCAACAGTCAACAGTCAACAGTCAACAGTCAACAGTCAACTAACAAACATTATGCCTAAGTGGCTGAGCAAAGTTTTAGGTATCGGTGCGGGTACAATCCTCCTATTAGGTGCGACTGGATACTGGTACGTTTTTATCGCCGGAGCACCTCAATTAGACCCTCCAAAAATCATCGCCGATGCCGACATAAAATTTGAACTCAAAACATATAAAAGTGCAGCTATGAATTCCGAGCGCACCTACGGCTTAATTTTACCACCAGGGTACGCAAAAAATCCCAAACAGCGCTATCCAGTGATTTTTTTGCTACACGGCGGGCACGGAGACGCGCGCGCTTATCAAGACAAAGCTGCTGTTACTTCCGTGCTCCACGATTTATATAAAAGCAAAAGATTGTCGCCGTCAATTGTCATTACTCCTGACGGGAACGACAAGCGGGGGACGAGCCCTTTGTGGGACCCGCAGTATTTTGATGGGCCCAATGGTCAGGTCGGAAGTGCGATCGGCTCCGAGTTGGTTCAAATCGTAAAATCGCGCTACAGAACGCTGGAAGACCCCAAATTATGGGCAATGGGAGGACAATCTTCGGGGGGTTGGGGAGCTTTTAATATCGGTTTGCGCTACTTGAATAATTTTAATATTCTGTTCAGCCACAGCGGTTATTTTACCGATCAAAGTGGCAAAGCTAACAGTCCTAAATATTTAGTTCCGAAACTTTCTACAAAAGATAGACAGCGACTGCGGGCTTATTTGGATGCTGGGGAAGGAGACAAGGAATTTCTGACTTCTACGCAACAGTTTCACGAACAATTAAACAGTTTGGGTATTGCCAACGAGTTTAAAAAATTTCCTGGCGGACACGGGATTGTCGGCCCCGATGTCGGTTGGAATTATTGGCACAAGCATTTAGCCGATTCATTGAGTTATGTTGGAAAACAGTTTAAGATATCACTGGCCGCACAGAAAAATTAAACAGGTGAACTGTGTTAACCCAAAAAACTAGGATTGGACTCTGGACTGCATCATTTTTAACCGGATTGGTAGGATTTATTAACCTGCTGTCTGCTGTAACTCCCACTTTACCAGATCGCCGAAATTGGCTAGAACCATTTTTTCCTTTTCCGGTGAGGGCGGGCGGGCATTTCTTTGCAGCCGTGATCGGATTTATGCTGCTAACTCTGGCAACTAATTTGTTGCGACGAAAGCGGATTGCTTGGTTGCTGACTGT
This sequence comes from Microcoleus sp. A6-C6, assembly GCF_036705955.1. Lineage (NCBI taxonomy): Bacteria > Bacillati > Cyanobacteriota > Cyanophyceae > Oscillatoriales > Microcoleaceae > Microcoleus > Microcoleus sp. A6-C6. The sequence continues at coordinate 16,438 of NZ_JAUBVR010000022.1, forward strand.
GGGATTATTAATTGTTTCTATTGTAATTCATTTAGTCAAGGGATTAGATCTTGAAGAAATTTTGCTTTCTGGGGTTTTACTGTTTCAATTGTTGGTGATGCGGCAGACATTTACCGCTCAATCCGATCGCCCTTCAATTGCTCAAGGAATCCGAGTTTTGCTGGGGGCTTTGCTGTTTACCCTCGCTTACGGTACGGCTGGTTTTTACATTTTAGATGGGCGTTTTGAAGTTAACGAACGAGCAGTTAATTTTGATTGGGACGATGCTATATTCCAGACTTTTGCCATGTTTTTTACGGCGGACAATGCGGGTTTGGTTCCGAAAACTCGGTTTGCTAATTTTTTCGCAGATTCGATTTATGCTGTGGGTGTTGTAACTCTTGGTTACGCACTTTTCATGCTGCTGCGGCCGGTGCTGCTGCGAGATTCGGCAAGTATTTCGGAACGGAATAAAGCTAAACAAGTTGTAGCAGAATACGGGCGGACAACGCTAGCGAGACTGGCGTTGCTTGAGGATAAATCTTATTATTTTAGTCCTTCGGGAAAAAGTACGATCGCCTACGTGTCCAAAGGTAGAGGTGCGATCGCCCTCGGAGACCCCATCGGGCCAGCAGAAGACCGCAAAGAGGCAATTCTGGGGTTTCAAGAGTTTTGCTATCGCAACGATTGGTATCCAGCATTTTATCAAACTTTGCCCGACGATTTAGAAATGTATTCTACTCTCGGTTTTCGAGTAGTACAAATTGGCGAAGAAGCGATTGTAAACCTCAAAAACTTTAGTCTCAAAGGCAAGGCAAATCAAAACTTAAGAACTGCGATCAACCGACTGACAAAAGCAGGCTATCGTGTCGAATTTTACGAACCTCCTTTAAGTTTGGAATTGATGCGGCAAATGAAAGCTGTTAGCGACGAGTGGCTGCAAATGGTTCAGGGCGCGGAAAAACAGTTTTCTGTGGGTTGGTTTTATGAGGCATATTTGCGGGAAACTCGCGTCGTAGCGATTCACACTCCCGACGGTAAAATTAGTGCTTTTGCTAATATGATATCTGCGGCAAATGAAGTGGTTGGAGTTGATTTGATGCGCCGTCGCACTGAGGTAGAAAATGGGACGATGGAGTGTTTGTTTGCTTCGATGTTGCAACACTGTCAAGAATTGGGCTATGCAGAATTTGATTTGGGTTTGTCGGCTTTGGCGGGAGTCGGAGAAGAGGGTAAATCCGGGCGGTTGGAAAAGGTTTTGATTTATCTTTCGGATCACTTGAGCAAGTTTTATAATTTTAAGGGATTGCACAGTTTTAAAGATAAGTTTGGGCCGCGCTGGGAACCGCGTTATTTTGTTTATCCGAGTTTGGGAAGTTTGCCGGATGTTGTGGTTGCTTTGATTCGGGCCGATTCGGGCGATGGCTTACGCCCCGCTACGCTACGACTTTTTGACTATTTGCGCCCAGGAAGTTAGACCATTTTAGATTGAAGATTGAAGGTTTTAACGCAGCAATTACCAACAAACAGAAGCAGTTTATGAATTTGACGCTGAATCTATCACCTGAATTGGAGCAGTACCTCTTACAGTCTGCTGAGTGGCGCGGTATTTCTGTAGAGGAAGTAACCTTGCAAATGCTGATGGGATGTATGCAGAGTCAGGAACAGGATTCGATCGCATCTGGTGCGGTGTGTGAAGTTTGGTCTCCCTATGATGCGTTTGATGCTGCACAGACGATGCTGGAAGTTTTAAAGCAATCGAAATCCCAAGAAGATGAGTAATGTGGAACATTTTTTTTTGTATCTGAAAATGTACCGTTGATTTTGGGACAGGTAAATTTCTTTATGGAGTTTGATGTTTGTTTTTATCGATCGCAATTGGCGTTTAATGTTAGTCCTCGTTAACTGGTTCCCAAGCAGAGAGAGCCTGGGAATCCATAACGAGTAAACGAGTAATACCAATATCGCAGAGGAAACGGCACTGCCGCTTCCCTACCAATATCGAAGAAGACACGGCACTCTTACTCTTTCCTTCCCCCTTCTTCCTTCTTCCTTCTTCCTTCTTCCTTCGTTATGCCAAGCCCCGAAGTGGCACGCGCTGCTTCTGCAAAATCTGTGAATACAGCTTTTCCAACTCAGTAATATTCTGACTGAGAGTGTACCGCTCGATCGCCCGTTGGCGCGCTTTTTGACCAAGCAGCATTCCCAACTCAGGATGTTCGCGAAATAGCGGCAGTAAAGTTTGCAACTGACTCCGCACCCGCTGAGTGTTCAAAACTACCCCTGCGCCTTCCTCCAAAGCCTCACCGTCAGCACCGGCATCCGTTGCCAAACAAGCTAAACCGCAGGCCATCGCTTCCAGCAGCGACAGCGACAATCCCTCCACCAAAGAAGGCAAAATAAATACATCTGCACCGCGCAGAATTTCGATCCGGCGTTCCTCCTCGGCGACAAATCCGAGCCACACAATGCCCTCCTCTTCGCCGTAGGACAGTTGCAGCGACGCGGCTAGGGGCCCGTCACCTACGATCGCCAATACGTTACCAGGGCCAAAATTGCACTGTTTCCAGGCTTTCAGCAAAGCCTCGACATTTTTCTCCGGGGCAATGCGGCCTTGATATACAAAAAGTCGATCGGCCTTTAACTCCGACTTCAACCCCGAAGGCCCAGGAGAATACTTCATCGCGTCTACTCCGTTGGGAATCACGGCTACCCGTTCTTGCGGTACTCCCAACTTCACCAAAATATCCCGCTGAATGTAAGAAAAGACGATCGTCGAGTCGTAGTGAGCCAAAAACGGAGCATACAGTTGATACATCAGGTGCTGAGTTCCTGATGTCAAATTCCGCAATTTGCGATCGAACGGCGGGTGAAAAGTCGCCACCAAAGGCAAATTCAATTCTTGACAAATTTCCGGCAGCAGAAAGTCCAGAGGCGAAAGCGTCAGGGAAGCGTGAACAACATCCGGTTTCAGTCGCCGCAAAGACTTCATCAACACTGTGCGGGATTTGAGAGTCGGAATCGTATAAATTTGCGATTTGTAGTGACAAGGTAAAGAAACTTCGTTGCAACTCGCGGGCGAAAGCGAATTGGTATATGAAGTTGGAGTAATTCCAGTTCCCCATTTCCCATTTGCCATGCTCCACGCCGTATTATTCCTGTCCAATGGGCCCGCTTCTTGGGCAAAGTGCAGGAAACTAACCTGGTATCCCCGGTCTAAAAGTGCGTTGGTGACTTCCCTGGAGTAAGTGACATTACCGCAAAAAGGTGATTTTTTTCCTAGCCAAGCGATGTGCATTCAAGTAAATCAGAGTTTGTTAAGCAGAAGGAAGAAGGAAGAAGGAAGAAGGAAGAAGGAAGAGTGCTTATATAGCAAGCTTTATTGCCATCTGTATCTTACGTTTAATTAGGTGGATTTACTTATTTTATTGGAGTCGATCGACTTTAGTATTGCTGTTACGGGAAATATACCAGGTTAAGACGCCACCTGCGATCGCCAATCCTGCCAAAGCCAAAAATACTGTCGGCAAACCCAGAAATGTTTCAGCTACTCCAGCCAAAGCTAATGGTAAACTCAAAGCGATATTAGTGGCATTGTTTTGCAGCCCGAAAACTTTTCCCCGCATTTCTTCTGGGGTTTCTGCTTGAATCGTCGTCTGCATCGGCACTCCCACCAACGAGGCAAACAAACCCAACAGGGTAATGAACAGTACCGAGATCCACAAATGGTGTGTAAATGCAGAAAGACCCATCAGAGCCACTGCCATGCCAACTGATCCGATTAAACTAAGTTGGGAATGAGAAAATTTGTGACCGAGATAGCCGACAGTCGTCGCCCCAATAGCCATCCCAACGCCTACGGCAGCCAGCAAAAAGCCAAATTGGGAGGCTCTCATACCGGGCAGGATTTCTGCCAGCCGCACCGCTAGAACTGCCAAGGCTGCAAAAATTGAAAATAGAATAATTAGTTGAATTAAAGCATTGCGGACTTTCGGTTGATCGTTGATGTAACGCAGGCCGTCTTTTAAATCTGCTAGGGGATGCGGCGGTTCGTGTTCGACTTCGTTTTTTTCGCCTGTTTTCATCGACAACAATAGCACTCCAGCGAAGGCGTAACTGCCGCCTACTACTAATTCTTTGCCGATGCCGAGTCCGCCGCCAATGTTGGTAAATAGGGTGTCGGCTAAAGCTAGTAAGGGTTCTCCGACTGCGAAGCCAATAATCACCGAACCCATCATGGTGGTGGTGTAGAGGGAGTTTGCCGATAGCAGGTGGCGGCGTTCCACTATTAGGGGAATTACTGACTGTTCTGCTGGGGCGAAAAATTGAGTTAGGGTCGAAACTAGGAATGTTACTAGCAGCAGCAAGCAGAATCCCAGGGGTAGTTTACCGATTTCAAAACCGTCTGAGAGCCACAGCAGCAGGGGTAATGCTAATACGAAGCCTCCCCGCAGCAGGTTTGTGGCTACGAGCACGGCTTTTTTCGGCCAGCGATCTACATACACGCCTGCGGCGGCACCGAACAGCACTGCGGGTATGGTAAAGGCGATCATGATTGCTGATACCCATCTGCTGATGCTTTGATCTGGCGCTTGAAACCGGCTGGCTACGAGGGCGATCGTCAGTACGAGATAAACTTTATCTGCTAGTTGGGAGAAAACTTGCCCACTCCACAATGCTAGAAAGTTGCGGTTTTTGAGAACCGGCAGAAATCCTGTTGCTTTTTCGGGAGTTTCGGCAACTGTTTCGGGGAGTTCTGCTGCTGGCTCTGCTGTTGGTTCCGGGGTTATGGTTGGGGGTTGTTGGCTGTTACCGTTGTTCGAGTCTGTTTCTGGAGTTGTGGGATATTTATCCATTTCTGGGTGTTGGGCGTTGCTCCATTGTCGATCGGGCAAAATGGCATCAGATTGAAAATCTGGAAAATTTTCTCGTTCTTCCATCTTGTGGTGGGTCACAGCTAAAACAGATATTCTCAAATCAGTATCGGACAGTCGCATCATAGGATTTGGGGGATTGTCGCCTGGGATGGTTCAGGTTGGGGGGATGGGAATTTCAAATTGAGGCGTTAACCTCTAAGTTTAATAACTCGTAACTTTATTTATTATCTAGTGTTGCAACAAGAAGAGAGAATTTACATGAAATTACCTACAGGTTCGGATATCCCCCAGGCGGGTGCGATCGGCGATCGCCCGTTTCACTGTTTAACTCAAAATTCCCGATTTAAAACTCAAAACTCTCTAAGTAGGTGTCGATCGAGCTTCCCGATCGAATCGTGCAACCTAAATGATACTGGGCATATTGCCGCAAAATATTTTCTACTGATATCCAAGCCGTGCGATCGGTAATCCCCTCTTCTAGTTCTGCACTACCCAACTGTTGCAACGCCGCTAATTCTATAGCATTAATCTGGAAATTTGTCAAGTGTTTGCTATCGCTCGTTTGCGGGGAACGGGAGCTGGATCTGTACAAGCTACCGGTTTGTGAAGAGATTTCTGCCTCTAAGTTAGCTAGCTCGGACAAGCTGAAGGTTCCCCCAGAAGGTATACTAAACCCGGTTTTCCAGTTTGGATCGCTGAAATTTGGGACGATCGGTTGTCTGGTGGCGCAGCAGACTTGGACTTGGGGCGCGAGGCCTGCTAGGGCTAACAAGTGAAAAATACCCTGAGCCAGATGGGCGACTAGCACGGCGGCGGATGCGATTTCTGTGCGATCGGACAAACGCTCTAAACGGCTCAAGTGTTCGCCCAGCAAAAAGAAAAGTGATTCTTGCGGTTCGTCGGAAAGGGCGCTGGCGATCGCCAATTCTGCCAGATATTGCGCGGCTGCGAGTTTTCCGAGGTTGCGGCTCAAACCCGGATGGGATTCGACAGTGCTAGCTTGGGTAATCTTGTCGAGCGATCGGCCTTTGGCGATTAGCAATTCGTTGACGACAAATAACTCGCTTCTACCGCCAATGCTCGATCGCTGTTTGCGAACACCGGGCGCTACGGCTTTAATTAAGCCGAATTCCCGTGTCAAAACTGTCAGCAGGCGATCGGATTCGCCGATCGGTGCACTCTTAAGATTGATACCAGTTGCTTTGTAAGTTCGAGTCACTAGATTTTAGATTTTAGATTTTAGATTTTAGATTTACAAAGGCAGTAGCAAAAACAGTCCACGACGCAGAACTTTTATTAGATACTCCTTACCAGGCTCTGCCTGGTAACGCAGATCCGGAGGCTCTGCCTCCTAATCCCTGCCGAGGCAGAGCCTCTAAATATGGGTTCCAAGGCTCTGCCTGGGAACCAGTTAAATGACGGCAGGACTAATGACAACTGCCCACTGTCAACTGTCAACTATCAACTGTCAACTGACTAATGACTCTTATCTAAATTATCTCGCTGGCGGATTAATTCTGGGCCACGAGAAGTCCCCAAACGAGTTGCACCAGCCACGATCAAATCTACAGCTTGTTCGTGAGTGCGAATTCCTCCAGCGGCTTTAATACCAACCCTTCCCTTAGTAATTTCCTTCAGCAACCGCACGTCTTCAACTGTCGCCGCGCCAAAAAAGCCGGTGTTAGTTTTGATGTAAGCCGCGCCCGCCTCCATGCAAAGCTCAGCCGCTAATTGTTTTTCCTCATCAGAAAGCATCGAGCATTCGATAATCGCTTTGATAGTTTGTCCGGTTTCTTCGCAAATTTCGGCCAATTCCCGGTGAAATTCGTCACTTTTTCCAGCTTTCAACAATCCTAAATTGACGCAGACATCTAACTCCACGGCTCCATTGTCTGCGGCTTCTAGGGCTTCGTACAGTTTTACTGCTGATGTGGTTGCTCCTGTGGGAAAACCTATAACAGTCGAGACTTTTGGCTTTCTGCCGTGCAGAAGACTTACCGCTTGTCGCACGTAGGCGGGATACACGCAAACTGTGGCAAACCCAAATCTTTCTGCTTGTTGGCAGCAGTTTTCTACTTGCTCTGGGGTGGCACTGGGGTCGATCAAGGCGTGGTCTATATAGAGGGCAATATCGATATCTGGCCCTTTTGCAGCCATTGCTGTTTTTTCTCCGAAGTAACTACTTCCTTATTATGTAGCGAATTTACCAATTTTTGAATTGGCTCCTGGCCCGATCGAGTACAAATACTCAATTTACTACTTATAGCGGTTCTCAAGCGTGGTGAGGTATGCCCTATGCCCTATGCCCTATGCCATATCCCCTATGCCCTATGCCCTATGCCATATGCGTACCTCATTTTTCTGAGAAAGGCTATAAAAAAACTCTTGTGGCAATTGGTTCATCCATTTATGGCAAAAAAAATAAATTTTAGTATCTGCCTTTAGATACATTTTTTATCTTTCTTTAGGTATACTTTATTAAAAGGAGTTGGGGTAGAGCCTGCGTCAACTAGGCGATCGGGCAGAGCCTGGTAGCAGTCACTGTTTTTACTCCGATTAGCGCTTTAAAAACATCACAGCCAGTGCCAAGCATGAATCATTTAGAACTCGAACAAGAAATTGGGAAGATGACTAGAGCGATGATGACTCGCAATAGCTTAATTGGTAAAGATTTGATTGCCGATCTCAGAGGGCGGCTGTCTGTTGACAGTGTAGCTGCTTTGATGATTGTCAGTATTGAACGCTTGATTTGGTCTGACTGCGAGTCGGTGATCTGGAGTGTGAGTTATTTGATTCCTGCTGATGTGATGGAAGAAATTCGCCGGATTACGGCGCTGGTTGTTTGCAAGCGGTTGATGGGCAAAGGTTTTGTGCTGGGGAAGGATTTTAGTATTGATGCTTCTGGCAGGTTGCTGTTGAGCGATCATGCTCAAACAGCGGTTGTGGTTGCTTGAAGAAAGTCAGCAGAAGTTGGAGTGTCTGTCACGCACAGCCTGAGATTCGCAGCAGATCCAAGAGTGCGATGAGTGCGGTTAGCTGAAAGAGCATTTCATGAGAGGAAAATAGTTAGTTTCGATCGCCAATTGTTGAGGTTGTTACTGACAGTTTGTACGGGCGATCGCCCTGTATCAAAATTTTCAGAATTTTAGTGAAATTACAGTTTAACTCCGGGCATTGTTTCATGTAGAATCATCCCTAAGATAGATGCGAGATATTATGAACTTAATTCAAAACTTGGAAGCGGCTTGGTATTACCATCTCGGTTCGCGCCACCTCGAAGCTAACGATCATGATAGTGCTCTGGCGAATTTTGACAGAGCGGTGAAGTTGCAATCGGATCATTATAAGGCTTGGTTCGGGCGAGGTATGGCTTTGGGGAACTTAGAACGGCACTTAGATGCCCTGAAAAGTTTTGATGAGGCCTTGGCTGTGGAGCCGAATGCGAGCTTTGGCTGGCACAACCGGGCTATTGCTTTAGGAAAGTTGGGCCGCCCTTTGGAGGCGCTCAACAGTTTTGACAGGGCTCTGGAGTTTAACCCATGCTCGCCGAGTATTTGGCACAACCGGGGACTGACGCTGATCGATATGGGGCTTTACCATAAGGCGGTTCTGAGTTTCGATCGCTCTTTAAGTTTGCACCCGGAGGCTGCTTGGGCTTGGTACAACCGAGGTAATGCTCTGTTGGAATTGAAACTTTACCATCAGGCGCTCAACAGTTTCGATCGCGCGATCGAGTTTAACCCAGACGATGCGAACGCTTGGTACAATCGTGGTCTAGTTGCTAACTCAATGGGACTTTACAAACAAGCAGTGGCTAGTTTTAGCCGATCGATCGTTCTGAAACCGGGCAGAGCCGAAGCTGTGGGAGAGCGTCGAGTTGCTTTGGGAAAATTAGTAGGTTTAAATCAGAAAAATGCCAAGTTCACTCCTACATCTGAGTGTGCCTTTGAGGATTATTTGATTTGGTACAATCGGGGTGTGGAATTGGCGCGACAAGGTAGCTATTCAGAGGCGATCGTTTGCTACGAAACTGCCTTAGAAATCAATCCTGATTTTGCTAACGCTTTTTACAATCAAGCTTGCTGTTATGCACTGTTGGGGTTTGCAGATTTGGCCCTTGACAATTTGCAGCGGGCTGTGGAGTTTATGCCTAATTTATACCGAGAACTAGCTTTAGCTGACTCTGATTTAAGCTGCATTTGGAAACAAGAACGTTTTGCAGATCTGATTCAAGGTTGAGAAGGAAGAAGGAAGAAGGAAGAAGGAAGAAGGAAGAAGGAAGAAGGAAGAAGGAAGAGGGAAGAAGGAAGAGGGAAGAAGGAAGAAGGAAGAGGGAAGAAGAAGCAATTAAGGAACTTCCTAACCTTCTTGGTGGTTGCTATAGCGCGTCGTCAGGAGTTGTACAATCAATTAACGCTATTATCTAATCGCGTTAAATTGTGAACATCTTTCTCTCCCTCTTTCTCTCTTTTCTAGTTCCTCTGCGCCCTCTGCGCCCTCTGCGGTTAAAAAAATCTGATTTACAAATCAAATATAATTGCTATGTACGCAAAAAAAAGCTCGCGTTTCGGGCGAACTTTTGTGGATGGGCGACGGAAATTCGATCGCCCTCAACAGTGTTTTTGCAATCTTTGCTATTGCACAGAAACTCTGATGGAGGGCTTGACCGGCCTGTTGGCAACTATTAGTACCTTGTAGGTACCGGACTCCGGGAGTTGAGCAAAAGTTTGACCTGCGCCTTGATCCAGGAGTTGTCCCGACGGAGATTCGATCGCCACATCGAGATTTTTGTTGCTAGCACTCACCCTGATTGTCTGTCCCTGTTTTCCTGGAACTGTCAGGGGTTGGATTTGGTAGCCGGACATTTTGAGCCTAACTGTGGCTTCTGTTTCCCCGTATGCTATGGGAATTGCGCGATCGGGCCTATAAGTCCACTTAGCGTTAAAGTCGCGTCCGATCACGAAGCTGCTAGTCTCACCTTTCGGGGTAACTCGCACGCGGTAAATCCCGGACTCTGGCAATTGGCCGATCCACTGATTGTCGCTTTTTTCAATAACTCCCAGATTCTCGCCGTTGGGGCTGTACAGTTCGGCTGTCAGTTGTCCCGCCCACAGCGAGAGAGTGAGTTCTCGCCCTTTGATGCCTTCAAAAATATAGGTGGTTGGTTTGTTGATGGTGGCTCGAATTTCTGAGGTTGACATTCGCTCGATGGGTTCTAGCTTGGCAACTGGGGCAGAGGTAGCTGACGTTGGCTCGATCGGTTCTAGGTTGGCAACTAGGGCAGAAGTAGCGGGTTTATTAACGGTTTGTGTAATTTCCGAGGCAGCCATCCGATCGCCCGGTGCAATTTTTGGGGCTACAGGGCTGGCAAATACTGATTTTGCCGTCATCATGAGTAGCATTCCAGTCAGTAAAATTAGTTTTTTCATGTCACGCTTGCCAAAGGTAATCAGTTGTATATGTTTACTTGTGTGGTGCTGTTTGCACCGGATTAAATCTGCCGATCGCGCGATCGGCTTGATCAGCATAGAGGATACAGCTAAATATTTCGTAATTTCACAAAAATTCGCGGTAGTAAATTGCCCTGCCGAAGCTAAATAGTAGCCTGGGTCGATCGGACATTTCCATCATATTCCCTACCCATAATATCATCGGATCGTCCTAGTAATTTGGTCAAAAATTCAAGCTTTTTCCCAAAAGCTTGCTCAAAAAATGCCAACAACCCAAAAACGCGGTGTCTGGGTTCCAAGAGAGGCTTTGCTACCAGAAAACGACCCTTAACCCAGCGGGGGTTACGGCCTCTACTTTTAACTGGTGCGAGGGCGATCGGCTTGTAGGGCGATGCACACCGCACCTTATCCTATGGGTAGCGTGTCAAACCACTTTTTGACCTTAGTCCCAATCTTGTACTATAGGGCCGGGTAAGGCAAGGATATGTAATAAAAACGAGTTTACCGATGCCAAACCCGCCCTGCCAAGCCAGGTTTATTTTTACTACGAACCAGAGAGAATTTTTAGATAAGCTTGTACCGTGTTGGATAATCCCATTTCTAGCGCTTCGGCAATTAAAGCGTGACCGATCGAGACTTCTAGTATATCAGGAATCGAGCAAAACTTAGCTAAATTGTCTAAATTTAAATCGTGTCCGGCATTCACTCCCAAACCGACAGATTGAGCGGCTTGAGCTGCTAAGACATACTGTTGAAAAACAGATTCTACATTGCCTTCACGAAAAGCAGTTGCGTAGGGTTCCGTGTACAGTTCTACGCGATCGGCTCCAACTTCTTTTGCTAGGGGCATAAGAGCAGCATCTGCGTTCATAAACAGGCTGACTCTGATGCCGTTGTCTTTTAATTTTTGAATAATTGGTAACAGCCGATCGCGATTTTCGGGAATATTCCAACCGCTATCGGATGTTAGCACGTCTGGAGCGTCCGGCACTAAGGTACACTGAGCCGGTTTCACATCGCAAACTATATCCATAAATGGCGGCTGAAACGGATTTCCTTCGATGTTGAACTCGACAGTTAGCATTTTGGCTAAGTCGTAAACATCGGCAGCTTTGATGTGTCTTTCGTCGGGGCGGGGATGGACTGTAACGCCGTGAGCTCCGGCGGCAATTACTGTTTTTGCGGCTTCGGTAACGCTGGGGATGCCGATGTTTCGAGAGTTTCTCAGGAGGGCGATTCTGTTGATGTTGACGCTGAGTTTTGTCATGAGATTGGAAGTTGCGGATGTTTGTTGATTTTTAATTTTAACCGCTGATGAACGCTAATGAACGCTGATGCAGGCGGATTGATTTTTAGGGCGGCTGTTAATTGGGTTGATTTGGATGGTTGTGAATCAGCTTTTCTGCAAGCGGTAAGGTTTCGGCAAAAATCGCCTCTGCTGTTTGGTGTTTTGCTGGCAAATCTTGTAGATTGGTAATGCAGAAAAGTGGTGCGGTGCGATCGACTATTTATGCCATAAAATCTCGGCTGAAATATTTGAGTTTAAAGTCGGATCTGTGGGGACAGTAAATCATGGCCAACATTTCGAGTAATGGTAAAAGCGTCAAATTGTGACAATTAGGGTAGAAACAATATTTTCGAGCATGATTTGTCTCATAAAATCAAGCTATACTGTTTGTTTTCCCAAGCTTGCACAAGTTTAACAAACATCGCAGGTTGAGATTGCTGCGACATTGTTCTGCGAGGAATTGCTAATGTGTCCGGTTGTGGGCTGCTGCCGAAAATTGCAGGGGAAGCCGCAAGGGAGAAGGGCAATTTGGGGGAAAGTACGCGCGGCGGAGCTATCGGGTAGGAAATCGCCCGCGAGCAAAAATCAGTCTTAAATTCTCACTCATCAGAAACCTGCCCGCTGTCCGGTAATATGAGAAAGGATTAATTTTTAACAGCGCGGCATGGCTACTATTTGGGAACTCGATTTTTACAGCCGTCCAATCCTAGACGAGCGAGAGAAAAAAAAATGGGAAGTGTTGATTTGCGAAAGCCCGCTGAATGTAGGCGACAAGGCAGAATCTCTGTTTCGCTACTCGCAATTCTGCCCGAGTACAACCGTGAATTCCCTGTGGCTGGCTGGTGCAATTAAAGATGCGATCGCCTCTGCACCGAAACCACCCGAAAAAATCCGCTTTTTTCGCCGCCAAATGGCGAACATGATTACCAAAGCCTGCGAGGAATTGGATATTCCCGTCGCTTCCAGTCGCCGCACCCTCGCCCTCAGCCTGTGGCTGGAAGAACGGATGCAAGACGTTTATCCCGCCGAACCGGGCTATCAGCCGGTTGTGATCCAGAGCGTTCAATTTGTACCCGAAACGCCCGTAGCGTTGCCGGACGCCTTAATCGGCGAAAAATGGGCGTTTGTGAGTTTGCCGATCGCAGCTTTTGATGAAATGTCCGAGTGGGATATTGGATTTGGCGAAGCTTTCGGGCTCCCGATGACACGCCTCGCCCCGGAAACACAAATTCCAGGATTAATCATCTACTCATCGAGAGCAACGGCTTTAGCAGGTTGGATGTCGGGTTTGGAATTGGCTTTTCTCAAATTTGACACCCGCGAGCTCCCTAGGCTGGTATTAGATACGGGAGCTAACGATCGCTGGATTATAGCTAATCTCAGAGACGCAGCAACTGAGAAAGAAGCGAAAGGATTTGAAGCCGCGAAAAAGCAAGCAAAACAAGTACATTTCTTAGCAATTCAGTCGAATCCACAATCGGAATCTTTTGCAGGATTTTGGCTGCTGCACGAACTAACTATTTAGTCGATCGCTGGTGAATAACCGCTCTGGCATCGATCGCAAAAAATTGGTAATCGGTAATTGGTAAATTGGTAATTGGTAATTGGTAATTGGTAATTGGTAAATTGGTAATTGCTTCCAATGACAACTACCAACTGTCAACTGTCAACTACCAACTACCAACTCTCAACTACCAACTACCAACTGTCAACTGTCAACTACCAACTACCAACTACCAACTGTCAACTGCCAACTGCCAACTGTCAACTGTCAACTGTCAACTGTCAACTACTATAATGACCAATCACCAATCAGCAGAACAACTGCTAGAACTAGCCACCAAAGCAGGTGCCGAAGCTGCTGAGGTATTGGAATCGCAATCGCTCTCGCGGCCGGTCTTTTTTGAAGCAAACCGCCTCAAACAGCTAGAAACAGCCCAAGCAGAAGGCATTGCGCTGCGGCTGTGGCGGGACGGGCGGCCGGGTTTGGCGGTGGCCTACGGGCCGGTGGAACCGCAGATTTTGGTCGATCGCGCGATCGCACTTTCGCAACTCAACGAACCGGAAACCATCGAACTCGGCACCGGTGAGAAAGTTGTTTATCCCGATCGCGGAGTGTCAGTCCCAGCCGAACAGCTAGTAAACTGGGGAAAGGAGGCGATCGCGATCGTCCGCGAAGCCTATCCCGAAAGCCTCTGTACCGCCGAACTCGACTGCGAAATCGAAAGCACCCGCTTACTGAACACACTAGGCTTGGATTCGAGTCACACCGACACCACCCTCAGCGGTTACTTGTCAGCAGAATTAGTGCGTGGCGAAGATTTCCTCAACATTTGGGATGGCGAAACCGAACGCGGCACCCTCGACTTAACCACCAGCGCTAAGCGGGTTTTGCAGCGTTTGGAATGGGCGAAAGAAAATGTAGCCCCAGCCACCGGGCGCGTGCCGGTACTGTTTACAGCCAAAGCCGCTGATTTGCTGTGGGGGACTGTCTGTGCGGCGTTGAATGGCAAACAGGTAGTCGAAGGCGCTTCTCCTTGGAGCGATCGATTGGGCGAACAAGTGACTTCACCCCTTGTCACTCTCTCGCAGCAGCCGGATATCGGGCCCTATAGCTGTCCTTTTGATGACGAAGGCACTCCCACAAGGGCGATCGTCTTTATCAACAGCGGAGTATTACAGCTATTTTATACCGATCGCACCACCGGTCGAGCCTTGGGAAGCGGCACCACCGGCAACGGATTTCGCCCCGGTTTGGGCAGCTATCCCACGCCGAGTTTGTTTAATGTTTTAATTAAACCAGGAGAGCGATCGTTAATTGATTTAATCGCTCAATTAGACGACGGAATAGTCATCGATCAAATGCTCGGTGGCAGTGCCGGAATTTCCGGCGACTTTTCGATTAACGTCGATCTCGGCTACCGAGTCAAAAAAGGTCAAATAGTCGGCAGAATCAAAGACACAATGGTAGCCGGAAACGTCTACAGCGTCCTCAAACAATTAGTAGAATTAGGAGGAGACTCCGAGTGGAACGGTTCTTGCCACACACCATCTGTAATTGTAGAGGGATTGTCCGTCACCGGTAAAAACTAAATTCATCGACCAAACAGGGTAAACAGGGCATCGGGCATTGGTAATTGGTAAATAGTGAGTAGTTAGTAATTAGTGGTTACTTGTTGTAGGACTACAGTTAACAGTAAATCATAACTAAGTTTTTCGACACCGAGTCAACAGTCAACAATCACCTGACGGTGCAACCGGAATTGATATAACAAATGCCCGATGCCCGATGCCCGATGCCCGATGCCCAATTCCCAATTCCCAATTTCCAATTCCCAATTTCCAATTCCCAATTCCCCCATATAATATGCGTATTTGTTTTATCGGCGACTCCTTTGTCAATGGTACGGGCGATCCCAAATATCTTGGTTGGACAGGACGAATTTGCGCAGCCGCCAGCGGGCAAAGACAGGATATTACCTACTATAATTTAGGAGTGCGGGGAGAAACCAGTACCGATATAGAAACTCGATTGTTCAGCGAAATTTCTTGTCGCTTGCCTCACTACTGCGACGGCAGAATAGTATTTTCGTTTGGCGTCAACGACACTTACTTTGAAAACGGAAAACCTCGCGTAGCACTGGAAAAATCTCTGGAAAACCTCCGCTATATTCTGACCTCTGCCAAAGAAAGAGTACCAGTTTTAATGATCGGGCCGCCGCCAGTTGTTGATGTGGAGCGCACAATCAGAATAGCTAATTTATCCCAACACTTCTCCCAAGTTTGCAGCGAATTAAACGTGCCTTATTTAGATATTTGTACCCCCCTGGAAAAATCAGAAATTTGGCTCAAAGAACTTGCCGAAAATGACGGTTCCCATCCCCGCGCCCCTGGTTATACTGAACTGGCTAAAATAGTTCACAATTGGGACGGTTGGAAAGATTGGTTTAAGAATATAAACATATCAGATAAAGAGACGGTAACGCTGTTTAGAGCAGTCGGGAAAAAAGAAATGGAATTAATTAAAGAAAGCGATTTTATGGCATTTCCGCCGCGACTGTCTTTTCAGCCTATTTTTTATCCCGTACTTCACAAAGCTTATGCTATAAAAATTGCGCGAGATTGGAATACCAAAGATGCAGCATCGGGATATTTTGGCTATGTAACCCAGTTTCGAGTTTTGGCTGAATTTTTGAATGAATATCCCGTCCAAACTGTCGGCAATTCGATTCACCAAGAGTATTGGATTCCAGCAGAAGAGTTGGCAGATTTTAATCGCCATATTGTCGGAAAAATTGAGATTTTTGCTGAATATCAACCGTAGAATAGGATAAACATGACTTAGGAATGGGTGATCAAAAAGCGGCGACTTTGGCGAAAGACGGGTTTATAATTTTTAATTTCTGTAATATTATGTCCGGTTGTAGTGGGTTTTGGAGTCCTCGGTTTAATAGCGGACGGTTGTCCGCACTACGAACCTTACGCGCTACGGATTAATCGATCGGACACGATATAAAAATCCGGTTTCTAGACGGAGCGGATCGTTCTCGATACAATAGGAGCAATGACAGATGTTAGATTTTAATCAATTTGAAGTTGTGAGTTTTGATTGCTACGGTACTCCGATTGATTGGGAAAGCGGCATATTGCCAGTCTTGAGACAATTGCTGTCGGGCCGCGAACTCGATTTCAGCGCCCGACCAGATTTAGAAGTGCCGGATTTGAAAACGTTGGTGGAGGCGATCGCCTAAATAACCGCAGATTGATGTCAAAATAGTTGTTTAAAATTATAAAAATGTGGAGATTACTATGAATTGCCAAATATTGACCGGATTGTTGACGGGATTAGTTGTTTCGACTACCACAAGTTTGATAAATTGTCAACCAAGTTATGCGGAAAGTCACAAAATTTTAGGGGAAATTGCGATTAATTCAAATTTGAGATTGTTGGCTTCAGCAAAGGTAGATTTGGGAGTTGAGGTTGCGAGGAAGCTTGTGGCGGCAGAACCCACAGCCGAGGAGTTTTATAATCAGGGTGTGGAGAAGTACAACAAACGAGATTATCAAGGTGCTATAGAGGCTTTCGATCGAGCAATTCAGCTTAATCCTAATTATGTTGATGCCTACGTTAACCGGGGTAATGCCCGCGATGACTCAGGAGACAGACAGGGTGCGATCGCCGATTACGATCGAGCCCTAAAAATTGACCCCAACAATGGCTCAGCCTATTACAACCGGGGTGTTACCCGATCGAGGTTAAGAGACTATGAAGGTGCGATCGCCGATTACAGCGCAGCCCTGAAAATTAACCCCAACAATGGCTCAGCCTACTACCACCGGGGTGTTATCCGAGTGAGGTTAGGAGACAATCAAGGTGCGATCGCCGATTACAGCGAAGCCCTGAAAATTAAGCCCAACGATGCGTTAGCCTACAACGAGCGGGGTTATGCTCGCTATATATTAGGAGACAAGCAGGCTGCTCTCGCCGATTTCAACGAAGCCTTGAAAATTAACCCCAACTATGCGTCTGCTTACACAAACCGGGGTAATGCTCGCGATGACTTAGGAGACAAGCAGGGCGCGATCGCCGATTACGATCGATCCTTAAAAATTGACCCCAATAGTGATAATACCTACTACAATCGGGGTGTTACCCGATCGAGATTAGGAGACAAGCAGGGTGCGATCGAAGATTACAGCGAAGCCGTGAAAATTAACCCCAACTATGCGTCTGCTTACTACAATCGGGGAGTTATCCGCTATGACTTAGGAGACAAGCCTGGTGCGATACAAGATTTCCAAAAAGCCGCCAACTTGTATCAGCAACAAGGAAACACAGATAGCTACGAAAAAACATTAAACATAATTAGAAGAATCCAATAAATTTCTATAACTCCGGGCGAGTGCCGGTTACGCAAGTTCACAACTTTGATGTTAGAAATATGCGCGCACCCGCCCGACAAACATTATGCTTGTTGCTTGTTTAACCGCCCGCTAGCTAAAGATCGTTCAACTTGTAGCGACTTAATTCTCTTTTCAACAGCAGGGGCGAGTCAAAGTATCCCCCACAGCACAGATGCAGATTATAGTTGAGAACGGCTGCCCGACGGATTTGCCACATAAAATTATCTACTGGCAATCGCGCTGTGCACCATATTCAGGTAAAATTGTCAAGTCTTAAAAAACTACATTTAGGGCGATCGCCTTTATGAAAGTTAAATTAATCTAAATTATTTTGCTCTCTAGAACTTTGGAAATCAAAATTAGAGTGATCAAATAGTAATTTCGCGATTAAATTCGTTGCATTTTCCCAAATCAAGCGATTTCTTGCTAAACTCTAACCGAGCAGGAAATTTGCAGGCAATAAACGCTATTTATGCCGTACATTACTATCCCTAAACAATTTAGGGAACCTTCCAGGGTCATCAAATCTCAACTATTTTTAAGACCGAGACGGCTCGCCATTTTTGAAGCTTGTCTGATTGGCTTAGTCGCCGGAATCGCAGGCGTTTTGCTCAAGTCAGGAGTCGGATGGCTCGGCAGTTGGCGAGTAGCTAGCTCCACATTAATTCCAGTTTGGATATTACTCCCCAGCGTCGGATTAGTAGGCGGGTTCCTAACAGGTTTGTTGGTAGAACGTTTGGCTCCCGAAACTGCCGGAAGTGGCATTCCTCACGTCAAAGCTGCCCTCGGCGGTGTCAATCTTGCCTTAGATTTACGAGTAGCTGTCGCCAAACTGCTCACCACTATTTTAGCAGTTGGTTCCGGTTTATCTTTAGGAAGACAAGGCCCCACCGTGCAAATAGGAGCATCTTTAGCAGGCTGGATTGGTCACTTAATGCCTACTTCCCCAGACTACCGCAGACAATTGATTGCTTGCGGTGCAGCGGCGGGATTAGCTGCGGGTTTCAATGCTCCCATTGCGGGAGTTTTGTTTGTAGTTGAAGAACTTTTGCAGGATGTTTCGGGATTGACATTAGGGACTGCAATCATCGCTTCATTTATTGGTGCAGTTGTTTCGCAACTTTTGGGCGGCGATAGTTTAAACTTGAACCTGCGCGAGTACCCAATAAGTTTTCAAATTTCCGAAATTCCGTTTTACATACTGTTAGGAGTTCTAGCGGGAATTTTCGGAGCTTTGTTTAGCAAAGGGATTGTTGCTAGCTTAAACTTTAACAAACGAACCCTCAAATTGTCCTTGCCAGTGCGAATTGCTCTAGCTGGTATAATCTGCGGTTCAGTAATAGCTTTTTTGCCAGAAACTTTTCGGAACAATACAGGTTTGCGGGAGTTTTTGCTGACTGGCGAAGCCAACGCTACAACGAGTTTAACTGCTTTTACCGCTCATTTTTTTCTGACAATTATTTCCGCTGCTTCTGGAGCTCCGGGAGGATTGTTTTCTCCTTCCTTAGTTATGGGTTCTGCCCTGGGTCAGCTAGTGGGGATTTTGCAAGAAAATTCCCTTGGTGTTGGTTTGCCAACAACCTATGCTTTGGCGGGAATGGGAGGTTTTTTTTGCGCGGTTTCGAGGGCTCCGATTACTGCGGTAGTAATTGTGTTTGAAATTACGGCGGATTTCAAATTAGTGCTACCTTTGATGATCTGTTCTGTTGTTGCTTATTTAGTCGCAGAAAAGGTAGACAGCGGCTCGTTGTACAGTCACCTTTTGGAGTTTAACGGCATTCAACTGACGCAGGTAAAAGCTGCCAGCAATACTTTGAGCGACTTGCACGCAAACGACGTTATGCAGCGCCGAGTTGAAACTCTTTCGAGCCTGCTGACTTTGGAGGAAGTGATGCAGGCTTTTTCGCGATCGCACCACCGAGGATTTCCAGTAGTAGACGGCGGTAAATTAGTGGGAATTGTCAGTCAAACCGATTTGGCAAATGCCAGCAATCGCAATTTTTCCGGCAACTCCCTGCTAAAAGAATTTATGACTGTACAGCCAATTACGGTAAAAGCAACCGATACTTTAAGCGAGGTTTTGTACAGGCTCAACAACTACCATCTCAGCCGCTTGCCGGTAGTAGAAGGCCGCCATTTGGTGGGAATTATTACTCGCAGCGACATTATCCGAGTTGAATCCGATCGCCTCAGCGGAGAAGCAACCCAGGGCCCGCATCCAGAACCATCCTATGTAGTGTATCAAACCAAAGCTCCCCAAGTCGGCAACGGCAGGCTGTTAGTGCCACTTTCCAACCCGCAAACAGCGCCGGCTTTGCTGCGGCTGGCGGCGGCCATTGCGCGCGATCGCAATTACGAATTAGAATGCCTGCAAATCATCTTAGTACCGCGCAACAGTTCCCCCTCCGAAAGCGCAGTGCGGACTACAAAAAGCCGTCGCCTCCTGCAACAAGCCGAGCGAATTATTCGCACTTGGAACTTGCCAGTACACACCCAAATACGGGTAGCTCACGACGTGCCTAACGCGATTTTGGAGACGATTAAGGAGCGACATATAGATTTAATTTTGATGGGCTGGCAAGGCGAATTATCCACAACTGGACGCATTTTTGGCGATGTGGTAGATACTGTAATTCGGCAAGCTGGCTGCGAGGTAATTTTGGTGAAGTGGAGTGACAAGTTATTACTCAAAGGTAAGACAGGTGACTGGGGACAAAAGGGACAAGTTAGGGGCGAAGCATTGAGGAAAGAGTCTGCTGATTCGATCGACAACAACCTCCCAGAAAATCCCGAATCCCAAATAGCAGAATCTCCCGCACCATATTCCAACATTCACACCGAGGAATTGGGGTTGCATACGCTGATGGGTTTACAGCGCTGGTTAGTACCAATCCGCGGCAGTTACAAACAAGCCGCGGCTTTGCGATTGCTACCTGCTTTCGTGGCTGCGAGTGCTCTACCGGAGATTAAATTGTGTCAAGTTCACCAGCCTTCAGTTACAGAACCCTCGCGCGACGAATTAAAGCAAGCAGCGGAGTTTATCCAGCGCAGGGTTAGCTGTTCGGTAATCGCGACTACGGTTTGCGCTAAATCGGTTTCTGATGCTTTAATCGATCAGGCTCAGAACGATCAGTGCGATGCGATCGTGTTAGGAGCGAGTCGCGAAGGGCTACTGAAACAGGTAATTCACGGGAACATCCCGGAAGCAGTGGCGCGCGGGTGCGACTGTACAGTTATTTTAGTGCGATCGGCATCCTAGAAAAATCATACCATTTGCGATTTGCGATCGGGGATTAAAGTTTGTAGGGTGTGCACTGCGCACCGATTGATTTTGTAGCTAACCGTAGGGTGCTTAGCGGGGTAAATTCTTGAGTAGGTGGTCGTCATATTCTGACCTGACGCACCCTACAATAACTAACTTCTTCCCTCTTCCTTCTTCCTTCTTCCCTCTTCCTTCTTCCCTCTTCCTTCTTCCTTCTTCCTTCTTCCCTCTTCCTTCTTCCTTCTTCCTTCTTCCTTCTTCCTTCATTATGGTTCACTACGCACCCTACAATAACTAACTTCTTCCCTCTTCCTTCTTCCCTCTTCCTTCTTCCCTCTTCCTTCTTCCTTCTTCCTTCATTATGGTTCACTTTAACGTCGGCTTTCAAAATTTTAATTCCTTCGCCGACATCACCCTATCACTGGCGAAAACCTTAGACAAAATGGGAATTCCTATTTCAGTCGAACCCTCAGAAATCGCCTCTCACATCACCCGCAATTCCACAGCCGAAGAAAACCACCTGCTAGCGAAGTGGATGAACACCGTACCCTCAGATTTATTTCAGATAAAATGGTCTCATTACTGGAAACCTTACTTTTTAAAAGAACTCAACGGACATCTCAACTTAGAATTTTTTGCCATTAATTACGAATTCGCCAAAAACAATGATGATCATGATTACTGGATTTACGATGCAGTCAACAATTCATCCCACATTTTAGCAGTAAGCGAATATTCTAAAAACGTTTTAATCAAAGCTGGCTGTCCCGCCCAAAAAGTCTCAGTCGTACCTTTAGGTTTCAATCCTTTAATCTCGCAACTGTATTCTCCCAAACCGCACAAAACCCAAAAAAATATAAAATCTATTCTGCACATGACCAATTCTTACGATTTGTATAGATTTGGCACCGACCTCGCCATTCAAGCATTTTATCAAGAGTTTAAAGATGATGCCAACGTAGAGTTAATTATCAAAGATGGCGGCAAAAATCCTGATGTCATAGTGGAACATCTCGTAAATATCGAAAAGCAATTCGGCAAGTTAAAGCCAAAAGTTTACGTAAAACCTAAATTTTTTACCAAAGCAGAACTAGCTGATTTATACTTATCAGCCGATGCTGTTTTAGCTCCCTTTCGCGGCGAAGGTTTTGCGATTAAAATTTTGGATGCCTTTGCTGCGGGTTTACCCGTCGCCATGACTCTGTACGGAGGCCCGACGGACTACGCCAATACTACTAACTGCTATCCCATTGCTTACGATCTAATTCCCGTCGGAGAGTGTTACGATACTCAGTATCTGAAAATCAGAAATGCTCCTCATTGGGCAGAACCAAATGTTCAGTCTGTTCGCGAGCAATTGCGAAAAATTATTGAAGATCCGATGCGTTTTGAGATAGCTCAAAAAGCTAGAGAGACGGCGGATTTGTTTAATTGGGAAGCTACGGGCAAAAAATTGCTAAGATTGATGCGAGAGTTGTTTTAGGAGCGGAAATATGGGACTCGAACGCAAAATGTTTAGGGGAATGTTTTCACCTAGCGAAGTGGTAAGATTGAAGCAGCCTTGTTTTACTCCTGGGCGATTGTTTGAACCAGGAAATTATAACGCCGCTGATTTACCAGATGTGGCTTTTGATATGGGTTTAGTAGACCATTTGTCGCCAGTCAAAGGCAAGAGTGCAGAAAATCTCAATACCCCGAACGCGCAACCTCAAAACCTTGAGGACTAAACTCCTGTTTGTAGTAAGGACTTTAGTCCTGAAAACTCCCGTTTGTACTAAGGACTTCAGTCCTGAAAACTCCCTTTTGTACTAAGGACTTCAGTCCTGAAAATTTAAATAATCAAAGACTCAAGTCCTGAATGCAAAAAATATCAAGCTAATTTAACGATTTTGTTCAATCTGGGCAATTAACTCTTTCAAAACTTTACTAGCTTGATCGTTTTCAATCTGACAAGTTCCAGCATTCCGGTGCCCGCCGCCGCCATATCTTAACATTAACTCCCCAATATTAGTTTGAGAAGTTTTGTTAAAGATTGATTTGCCAACTGCGAAAACAGTATTTTGTTTTTTCAGTCCCCACAGTGCGTGAATCGATATATTGCACTCCGGGAACAAAGCGTAAAGTACAAAACGATTCCCTGCATAAATCACATCTTCGTTGCGCAAATCCAAAACAACTAAATTACCATAAACTTTGGCGCAGCGCTGTATTTGGTCTTGAAATTTTTCTGATTGCTCGAAGTAGAGGTCTACTCTTTCTTTCACATCAGGAAGCTGCAATATTTGATCGATGGTATGATTTTTGCAGTAATCGATTAACTCCATCATTAACTGATAATTGGAAACCGTAAATTCTTTAAACCTGCCCAACCCGGTGCGGGCGTCCATTAAAAAGTTTAACAGTACCCACTCTTGCGGATGCAAAACCTCTTCTTGGGCAAATTGAGCGGAATCTGATTTGTCAACTGCCGCCATCATCGCCTCGGAAATAGTAGGAAACTTTGCTTTGCTTCCATAATATTTGTAGAGTACCCTAGCTGCTGAAGCTGCATAGGGGTCGATGATGTGGTTGATTTTGATTTTGTCGTGTCTGAGAGTTTCGCTGAAATGGTGATCGAAAGCTAGATGCACTCCCTCAACATAGGGTAAATTGGTGCTAATATCGTTATTTGTTATGTCGATTTTTCCGTCTTGCATATCTTTAGGATGCACGAATTTAATCTCGTCGATCAAATCGAGTTCTTTGAGCAAAACGGCACAGACAAGACCGTCAAAATCGCTGCGGGTGACTAATCTGTATTTTTTAGTGAGTGGCATATGCTTTGGTGATGCGGAGGAACTGATCACCCGCTAATATAACTTATTACCCGATCGCCGAACAATATGAACGCAGACCCTTATGCTTGGATAGAGAAGTCCCTCGACACAGTTCACCGGGCGGATTGGTATCGATCGCCACAATCGATCGAAAGTTGCCCGGGCCCTGCGGTAAAATTAGGAAACCGCCGGCTGATTAACTTTGCCAGCAACGATTATCTCGGCCTAGCGGGGGATGACAGGCTAATTCAAGCGGCTGTGGCTGCAACTCAGGAATTTGGTACGGGCGCGACGGGTTCGAGGTTGCTCAGCGGACACCGCGATTTGCACCGACAGCTAGAACTGGCTATAGCTAATTTAAAACAAACCGAAGACGCTTTAGTATTCAGTTCGGGATATTTAGCGAATTTAGGGGCGATCGCATCAGTTGTCGGCCAGCGCGATTTGATATTATCTGACAAGTACAACCATTCGAGCCTGAAAAATGGAGCCACACTCAGCGGTGCAACCGCGTTAGAGTACAATCACTGCAATCTTGAAGATTTAAAAGCCAAACTAGAGCAAAATCGGGCCAAATACCGCAAGTGTTTAATTATTACCGATAGCGTCTTCAGCATGGATGGGGACTTGTGTCCGCTGCCGCAGTTACTAGGTTTGGGCGAGCAATTTAATTGTATGGTATTAGTAGATGAAGCTCACGCTACAGGAGTTTTCGGTGCTAGCGGTGCCGGTTGCGCCGAACATTTCGGGTGTACGGGATTGCCACTAATCCAAGTTGGCACGCTTAGCAAAGCTTTGGGAAGTTTGGGCGGCTACGTTGCGGGCTCTGCTGCTTTAATTGATTTTCTCCGCAATCGAGCTGCAACTTGGATTTATACTACAGCATTGACGCCTGCTGACACGGCGGCTGCTTTGGAAGCTGTGAGAATTGTCCAGCAAGAACCAGAACGCCGAGTGCGGTTGCAGCAAAATATTGAAACTTTTAAATATGGCGCGATTACCAATCACCAATTACCAATTAGCAATTCCCTCTCTCCAATTTTCAGTCTGCCGTTAAAAGATGCAGCCACAGCTTTAACAGTTAGCAGCAAACTCAAGGAGATGGGTATTTTTGCTGTGGCGATTCGGCCTCCGACTGTCAGCGTGAGTCGAATTCGGATTTCGCTGATGGCAACTCACGAGCTCGCACACCTTCAGCAGTTGGTAGAGGCGCTGGGGCAAGTTTTGAGTTTTCAGTAAATGTAGGGGATTCCCGTCTGTTGAGCTAAATTCTTGCCTGCCCCACATAAGTCTTGAAGCAATGAGTGGAGCGAGAATCTGGCCGACCCCTACTATTTAAATTAGGGAAATTGTCAAGATATCGCTATTGACTTATGGCAAATAGTGTACACTATTTTGGGCGATCGGTCAATCAATGTAAATTTTTTGTAAATTTCGATACTTTTTGAAATTTCGCGCTATATTGAATAAGTAGCGAGTACACCAAATTAAATATAAGGAATGTCCACCATGAACACAAATCGCCAAAACGTCAAAAAAATCGCTGACACCCACCGTGCTAATATTCAAAAGCAACTGACGCACCGCATAGAAGTAGCCAGAGCCAACGGCAACCAAGATTTGATTCGGGTGCTTGAAGATGAAATGAGACAGCTTTAAGTAGCTGCCACTAAAATTGGCCCGTAGTTTGATTTAGAGGTTGCGCGAGAAATGCAGAATTCCCGCAACCGCTACATTTTGATTTTTCACTCCTCTCACTTTAGTTGGTAGAAAAAACCCCGGTTTCTTGAAGAAGCCGGGGTTTTTATTGAGCTTTTGGGTGCTTGTGGCGCGCCTGACTGGGATAAAAACCAATACGGTTTAGTTAAGCCCGGAGATCCCCCCTAACCCCCCTTAAAAAAGGGGGGGACAAGAGTATCCTCAAATTCCCCCTTGCTTTCGGGGGATTTAGGGGGATCTCCGGGCGATAAATAGCGATAACTGAACCATATTCGGATAAAAACTGTTGAGTTCAAAAATCAAAACTCAACATTTTTTATCTTCCTCCGACTACAACATTTTTAATCCGCAAATGGGGGCCGCCGACGCTGACGGGTAAACCGCTTTGGCCACCTTTGCCGCAGCCGCCGTAGGCATAAACTGAGTCGTTGCCGATCGACTCAATATCCTTTAAAGTCTGAAATACATTGCCACTTAAAGTGACATCACTCACCGGTTCAGCCAATTTGCCGTCGCGAATCATGAAGCCTTCAGCCGCCGCAAAGGTAAACATTTCGCCGTTGGTTTGTCCTCCCAACATCCGCACTGCATATACTCCTTCCTCAATGTCGCCCACCATTTCGTCAAAAGAATGTGCGCCAGATTCGATCGCCGTATTAGTCATCCGCACCAACGGCATAAAAGTAGCACTCAGGGCCCGCGCATTTCCCGTCGGAGCTTCGCCCATTTTGCCCGCAGTCTCGCGATTGTGCATCCTCGCTGCTAAAACTCCATTTTTGATTAAATGCTTGCACTGAGCGGGCACGCCTTCGTCGTCATATTTGAGAGTTCCTGGCAATCCCGGCAGAGTTGCATCGTCAATTACGTTCAATTGTTCGATCGCCACAGGCTTGCCCAAAGTCAACAATTCCTGCATTTTCGGGTTTTCGTAAATGCCGTCTGCTTCCGACAAATGCCCGAAAGCTTCGTGAATAAACACCCCCGACAAATAAGGGTCTAAAATCACCGGATACTGACCGCCTTTGACCGGTTTTGCCTCTAGTTGGCTGACAGCTCGAACCGCCGCACTCTTAACACGATCTTCAATATTTGTCAAGACATCGTAATCCGATCGCGAATGAATCGACTCAAAGCCTTGACGGACGACACCATCTTCATTGCGGGCGATCGCCCCGAAGCGCCCGGTGACATCCAAGCGCTCCTGAGCGATCGAAGTGCCTTGAGAATTCACAAAATAAGTAATCCCAAATCGATCGCTATAACCGGCCATTGTCGTCTGAATTCGCGGGTCATAATCTAACAGCAACTGGTTGTAAGATTCGAGCAACTTGCGCTTTTCTGCTAGAGTGATCGATCGCGGATCATGACCCAATTCCACCGCTACATAATCTTGAATCGGCGTGACATCTGCTAGTACAGTTTTTTCGCTGCCAACTAAACGAGACTGCACGACAGCTTCTTCAATCCGAGCTTTTAACTCAGCTAAACCGTTAAAAGTTACAAAACTCCAGCCGCCTTTGTGACAGGCGCGGATGCCGCCGGCGAGACTGAAACTGCGGTTGACAGCATCTAACTGAGGGCCGCGAAAACTAATCGCCGTTGACTCGCTTTTTTCGAGGCGAACTTCTAAATAATCTACTCGATCGCGGTAAGGGGCGATCGCTTCCATCAACTGTTCCTGCATCAAATTGCCCCTATGAAGATTTACGCCCAGTGCTGACAAAAATTATTGCTAACTCCATTTTAACTAATAAATCCCGTCTTTCGGGTGCGCGAGTCCGAACGGGGAGAGGGAGAGTCTGGACTGTTTCATTCTAGAAAAAATCAGGGTTTTGTCTTGTAGGGGTAGTGCCCCCGTGCCTACCCCTCCACTCTTACCCCAAGCCCGGTATGTCGGAAATTTTGCATCGGCCTAGAAAAATCGAATTAAAATAAATCTATCTAAAGACTTAGAAATATAGCTTAAGTGCCGGCCAATGCAATACTTTAAGATTAAAAAATTTCAAATTTCACCTTATATAGCAGCAATTGTCACATCAGTAGCAATTTTGGTGGGAGTTGGCATTTTAGACCGATCGGAACAACAGCGATTTTTGCAGTACAGCCGCACTAGCACGATCGATCGGCTCAGCACAGTCCGTTCTAAGCTGGAAAGCTCTTTAAATTCCCGGCTGTTTTTGATCCGGGGTTTGGTGGCTGACATTTCCAACAACCCAAACATCACCGAAGCCGAGTTTGCAGCGACGGCGAGAATTCTGCTGGCACAGCAAACCGGTATTCGCAGCATAAGTTTAGTTAAAGGCACGACGATCGCTTACATTTATCCGCGGGAGAGAAATCAAAAGGCGATCGGGCTTGACTTGACGGCGGTACCCGAACAGCGACAAATGGTCGAAGAAGTCATCAACACCAGAAAAACTTTGGTTGCCGGGCCAGTGAAATTATTGGAGGGAGGCGTGGCCTTCGTCAGTCGATCGCCCATTTTTCTCACACCCCCTGGTGCCGAGCCCGAAACTGGAGTTTACTGGGGCTTGGCCAACCTGGTTCTCGACAAAAACTCCCTGTTGGACGAAGCAGGACTCAACGATTCCTCAGCCAAGCTGCAATACGCTGTGCGGGGCAAAGACGGGAGGGGAAAGTCCGGCGACGTGTTTTTCGGCGACAAGTCGATTTTTGAGAACAATCCCGTGGTTCTGGAAGTGACCTTGCCCAACGGTTCCTGGCAGTTGGCAGCAATTCCGGCGGGAGGATGGCAAAAGAATTCGCCGCTGCGGGGGTGGTTGCTGTTTGGCGGCTGCTTGCTGGCTGTTTTCTGCGGGGCGGTGGCCTTTAGCTGGGTCTACGGCACTGCGAAATTGCGCGCGAACGAAGCTAAGTACCGGCAATTGGTGGAGAATGCTAACAGCATTATTGTGCAGTTAGATAGCGAAGGTAAGATTACTTTTTTTAATGAGTTTGCGGAAACTTTTTTTGGGTATTTAGAAGCAGAAATAATTGGCAAAAGTGTGATCGGCACAATTGTAGATTCGGCCGATTTGTCCGAAAATTCTTTAGCCGTAATAATTCGAGACTGTGCTGCCGAGCCGGACAAATACTTCAAACACGAAAATCAAAACATCCGCCGCAATGGCGAAAAAGTCTGGGTAGCCTGGAGAAACCAACCTTTGCTCGATGCCCAAGGGCGATCGATCGGGATCCTGTCGGTAGGTACAGACATTAGCGATCGCAAAAAAGCCGAAATCGCCCTGCAAGCATCTGAATCAGAATTGCTAGCTTTGTTTGCGGCCATGAATGACGTGATTTTGGTGCTGGATATTGAAGGACGCTTCCTGAAAATTGCCCCCACAAATCCCGAACTTTTGTACAAGCCACCGGCCGAAATTATCGGACAAAAAACCCGCGATATATTTGATCCAGAAAAAGCAGAAATGTTTCTGAAGCAAATTCGCCTCGCCCTCGCTACGAATCAAATCAGTAGTTTTGAATATAACCTGCAAATTGGCAGCGAACAAAAGTGGTTTTTCGCTAACATTTCGCCCATGAAAGAAAATACGGTTCTCTTGGTAGCCCGCGACATTACGCAGCGCAAGCAATCTGAAAATTGGTTGAGCGGTCAAAAACAAATTTTAGAAATGATTGCTCAGGGCGCTTCTCTGAGCGATACTTTAAATACATTAATTGAAATTGTCGAACAGCAATCGAGAGATGTCATGGGTTCGGTTTTGCTGTTAGATGAAGACGGTCAACATTTGCTGCACGGAGCGGCGCCGAGTTTGCCGGAAAGTTACAATGCTGCTGTTAATGGTGCAGCCATCGGCCCGGATGTCGGTTCCTGCGGCACTGCTGTCTACCGCCGCGAACAAGTGATCGTTACAGATATTGCTACCGATCCTTTGTGGGAAAATTATCGAGATTTAGCCTTTACTTTTGGACTGAGAGCTTGCTGGTCTAGTCCGATTTTATCGTCGGTCGGCAAAGTTTTAGGGACTTTCGCCATGTATTCCGCCGAACCGCGCGCTCCCCAAAATTTTGAGCTGGAATCGATCGAAACTGTCAGGCATTTAGCAGGAATTGCGATCGAGCGCAAACAAGCAGAAGAAAGTCTCAAACAGCTTAATCAAGAACTAGAAAATAGAGTAGAAAGAAGAACAGCTCAATTGCTCCAAACAGAAGAACGGTGGCAGTTAGCGCTCAAAGGCAATAATGATGGTATTTGGGACTGGAACTTACACACCGGAGAAATATTCCTATCCGATCGCTTTAAGGCAATCACCGGATACGAACAAAGCCCAAATCTCGATTACTTTGACGAATGGAACAGGATGACGCATCCCGACGATTTAGACTTAGTAATGCAGGCTTTCCAAGACCATTTAGACAGAACAACACCCCATTACATCATCGAATACCGCTTGTGGTGCTACAACATCTCCTACAAATGGATACTCTGTCGGGGACAAGCTTTGTGGGACGAATCTGGAAAAGCAGTCCGCATTGTTGGTTCAATTACTGACATTACGGAGCGCAAACAAGCAGAGGAAGCACTGCGTTCAAGCGAGGCAAAATTTCAAAAGCTGTCGGCTAATTTGCCGGGAATGATTTATCAATGTTTGCTGCGTTCAGATGGCTCTGTCAGTTTCCCTTACATGAGTCCTGCTTCCCTAGAAATGTTTGAGTTAGAACCCGAAGCTGTTTTACAAAATGCGGATTTACTAATAGATTTAATTCATCCAGACGACCGCCAAAGTTATGAAGAATCTATTACTATTTCAGCGCAAAATTTGCAACCTTGGCAGTGGGTAGGAAGGCTGGTGCTGCCTTCTGGCAAAATTGGCTGGTTTCAGGTAATTGCGCGTCCTGAAGCTAAAAAAAATGGCGATCTTCTTTGGGACGGCATCACCATTGATGTGACGGATCGCAAGCAAGCTGAATTAGCTTTGCAAGACAGCCAGCAGTTCATTAAAAAAATCGCCGATGCTACTCCCGGTATGTTGTATCTCTACGACTTGGAAGAACAGCGAAATGTCTATGCTAATTCTTCTATTGGCACGATTTTGGGCTATAGCTTTGACGAAATTCAAGCGATGGGTGCGTCACTGATTCCTCAGTTAATGAACCCCGAAGATTTGTCAAAAGTTCTGGAACATCACGCGAGTTTTGCAGGAATTGAGGATGGCAAAGTTCTGGAAATTGAGTACCGGATGCAGGGCGCAGACAATCAATGCTTTTGGCTGCAAAGTAGGGATAGTATTTTTAGCAGGAATTCTGAAGGTCAGCCCAAGGTAATAATTGGATTTTCCCAGGATATTACGACTCGTAAACAAGCAGATGAAGATCTGCGACAAAGCGAGGCGCGAGAAAGATCGAGATCCAGAGAGTTAGAGTCAGCGCTGCTGGAATTGCGCTCTACTCAATCTCAGCTCATTCAAACTGAAAAAATGTCTTCTTTGGGGCAATTAGTTGCAGGCATCGCCCACGAAGTTAATAATCCGGTTAACTTCATTCACGCTAACATTGATTATCTCAAGCAATATACTACACAGTTGATCGATCTGGTGACTCTTTACGAACATGAGTATCCCGAACCTAATCCAAAAATTGTCGATCGCATTCAAGAGATTGATTTGGATTTCATGGCTGAGGATTTAATAAAAATTGTGGGTTCGATGCAGGTGGGAACCGAGCGCATCCGGCAAATTGTTTTGTCCCTCAGGAATTTCTCGCGGCTGGACGAATCGGCAATGAAGCCCGTTGATATTCACGCGGGAATTGATAGCACTTTGTTAATTTTGCAGCATCGCTTGAAGAGTGGGGACAGCCGCCCGGAAATTGAAATAATTAAGGAGTTCGGGAAACTGCCGCCGGTGGAGTGCTATGCGAGCCAATTGAATCAGGTGTTTATGAATATTCTTGCTAATGGCATTGATGCGATTGAAGAACGATATCAAAAATTGTCGGTTCCGCGATCGGAGACAAATCCCGGGCGGATTGCTATTTGGACTGGTGTAACGCCGCAAAACACTGTGATGGTGGAAATTTCGGATAACGGTACGGGCATTCCCGATGAGATTGTCGATCGCATTTGTAACCCGTTTTTTACCACAAAAGCTGTGGGGAAAGGTACGGGGCTGGGAATGTCGATCGCGCACTCGATTGTGGTAGAAAAGCACAAGGGTAAGATTGAGTGTATTTCCCAAATGGGACAGGGAACGACTTTTAAGATTGAAATTCCGATCGGCAAAAGCTATCAGTAGTAGGGTGCGGAGCTTCGATTTGGGATTTTAGATTGACTCCATAGTGGTAGGGTACGTCAGCTCATGGCCGAATTTTTAGGTGGGGAGCCAGAAGCGGCGAGCTGACGCACCCTACAAATCAGACTGTCAATTGTCAACTGTCAACTGTCAACTGTCAACTCTTCCTTCTGCTATAGCGACTAAGATAGATTCAAGCTGCTGAGAAAGCGGTGCTGCCTCAAACCTTTAACTGTATAAAAATTAACATGATGGGATTAATCCTGGAAGCGCTCGAAGCAATGGGACACAATGTCCGCTGGATGTCTTGGAATTTATTTTTAGGTTTACTACCGCTGGCGCTGAGTTTTTGGCTGTTCCGCAAACCCCGATCGCGCTGGCTGCTGTGGGGTACATGGGTGCTTCTGGGCGCTACTTTTGTGCCCAGTACCCGCCATGTTTTGTCCTATCTGAGGCACATTGTGCAGGATGTGGGCAAAACTTACGTTTTGGGGGCGATCGCCATTACGATCGTGCTGATGGCTGTAGACATCTGGGTACTGCGACAGCGCGGAGTTCGCTCTCTCCGCTGGTGGGGCGGTTTTCTGGCGTTTATCGCATTTTTGCCCAATGCGCCCTACGTTTTAACTGATATTATTCATCTGATCCGCCAGATTCAATATGGGTACTCGGAGTGGACTGTAACTCTGGCTTTAATTCCGCAGTATCTGGCGTTTATGCTGGCGGGATTTGAGGCCTATGTACTGTCGGTGATGGCTTTGGGTTACTATCTGAAGCAACAGGGTTGGGGTAGATTTATTCTGGTAACGGAGATAACTATACACGCACTTTCGGCGATCGGCATTTATTTAGGGCGATTTATCCGCTTCAACACTTGGGACATTCTGACGAATCCCGATGCGTTGGTTAACACCGTCATGAATGATTTGATTGGTAAGCGTCCGGTTGTCGTAATGGCTGCAACATTTGTCGTCATTGCTGTTTTGTATTGGGTGCTCAAGCAAGTTAGTTTGGGGATTAGCCACCGATTTTACTACAATCTATCGTCGTCGGAGGCGATCGGCGACAGCGCGACTGCTTCTGATGCGATCGATTTGAAATTTTAGATTTGCTCCACAACTAACCTACAAACTTTTTGGCTTTCCAGGACTAAAATCGGAAAACAAATATTCCTCTTTCAGTTGACAGTTGACAGTTGACAGTTGACAGCTTGAGGGCGACATCTACGTAGAAGGAAGAGGATTGGAGTAATGAATCGTCTGATTTTAATTTCTCCAGATCAGGGTTCTGGCTTTAAATCAATTCTTTCTGGTAATTAAGATCGTGTCCGGTCAAATAACCGTTATCAGGTTGGTAGCGAGGACTTCAGTCCTCTGATTTTCATGAGGACTAAAGTCCGAACGATCGAACCAATTTAATTGTACTGACCGCGCACATGATATGAAACCCAATTTCTTCGCTCAACTCCCAAATAAATTACTGCGACACTCGGTAATAAAACTTGATATGTTAAAACAGTTGAAGTAGTTTTGTAAACAGCAAAGATGAATCGATTTGACCGTCAGTTGTGGAAGAGATTTATTGCGATCGCTCAGCCTTACTTTTATCCTTTAGAGCCTAGAGGAGGCAAGATTTTTCTGGGATTAGTAGCGCTGTTGTTGATATTTCTCTTCGCTGCTATGTTTTTACTCGTCAGTGCTGTATGTTTGGGCGGGGCCGCTCTTTTTCCCGTTTTTGTCAATAATATTGCTGCTGGGTTAGTTAGTTTGTTGCAAGGAATTATTCATTCTTCGGCAATGCTTATTATTGCCTTGATGCTAATTATTCCTTTCAGCAGTTTTTTATTAGTCAAAGGCAAATTGAGACCGCATTGGCAGTCGTGGGCATTATTGGCTCTATTGCTGTTATTGTCCCTATCTGTCAGCGGCTTGAATGTAATAATTAGTTACGTCAGCAACTTTTTCAACACAGCACTAGCAAAGAAAGACCAGCTAAATTATTGGAAGTATCTTTTTGTCTATGCAGGGGTTTTTGCAGTCGGCACTCCTATTGTAGTAATTTACGGCTACACCCAAGATAAATTGAGTCTCTACTGGCGGGAATGGATGACAAATAAGTTCCTGGACAAGTATTTTAAGAATCGGGCTTATTATGAAATAAATTCACACAAGGAAATCGACAATCCCGACCAACGAATTTCTGAAGATGTTAAATCGTTTACTCAGACAAGTTTGACATTTATAGTGGCCATCCTGGCTTCAATAGTTAATATTATATCTTTCACAGGTATCCTGTGGTCAATCTCGAAACCACTTTCGATTTTCCTGGTTGTCTATGCTATTTTGGGCACGATCGCCACTCTGATTTTTGGTCAAAGATTAGTGCCTCTGAATTTCGAGCAACTTAAAAAAGAAGCTAATTTGCGCTACGGACTGGTTCACATTCGCGACAATGCTGAATCAATTGCTTTTTATGGGGGGGAAGAGCGAGAATCGATGCAAATAAAGCAGCGGTTCGTGGAAGTATTTCGCAATTTTAATTTGCTAATTGGCTGGCAGCGAAATTTGAATTATTTTACAACTGGATACGGGTATGCTGTGGTGATTATTCCGGCTTTGTTTCTCGCTCCTGCTTATTTTGCCGACAAAACCGATACGATCCAGTTTGGAGACATCACTCAGGCGGCTTTTGCTTTCCGTCAGGTTTTAGCCGCTTTTTCACTGATTGTCAGTCGCATTGAACCGCTTAGTTCTTTTGCAGCTAGCATCAATCGTTTAACTATATTTACAGATACTTTGGAAGCAGAAAGGGCGGTATCTCGTGCAGAAGGAACTACTATAGATGTCGTAGTAGATTCTCAGTTAACGCTGAAACACGTTACTTTAGATACTCCCAAGCATCAAAAGACTTTGATTAGGGATTTGTCCGTAGCGGTGTCGCCGGGAGAAGGACTGTTAATTGTCGGTCAAAGCGGTTCTGGGAAGAGTTCTTTGCTGCGGGCTATTGCGGGTTTGTGGGATTCGGGAACGGGTTGTCTGGCGCGGCCGGAACTGCGAGAAATGCTGTTTTTGCCGCAGCGTCCTTATCTGATTTTGGGCAGTTTGCGATCGCAACTTCTCTATCCCAACACCAGCAGCGAGGTTGATGAGGAACAATTGCGCCAAGTTTTGGCATTAGTAAATTTAGCAGATTTGCCGGACAGATTGGGCGGTTTTAATGAGGCTTTAGATTGGGTCGAGATTTTGTCCCTGGGAGAACAGCAGCGTTTAGCTTTTGCTAGATTGTTGTTGACGAAACCGCGATATGCTATTTTGGATGAGGCGACAAGTGCTTTAGATTTGAAGAATGAGCAAGTTTTATACGAGCAGTTGCAAGCAACTCAAACTACATTTGTGAGTGTCGGCCACCGATTGAGCTTGTTGAAATATCACCAGCAGGTTTTGGAACTTTTGGGCGATGGGAGTTGGCGGCTGCTTTCGAGCGAAAAATACCGCGATAGTACGAAGGTTTTTGGCTGATACAGAGCTGCTTTCAGGAATTGTAAATTGACCCGGTTGTTTGTTCGCGGTGGTGGCGGCGCGGTTGGAGATTTATCGTTGAGTGCTACAGATTAATTGCCGCGCCGACCCCCACCCTAGAATAGGTTCTACTACTTCCTGTCCCTGGATTTGAGGACTGAGCCAGGTTACAGAATATAATAGAATGTATATTTTTAGTACAGGCGAGATTCCTACTTTGACTACTCCGATCCCTCAAAACTTTGTGCAAACGATCGCCAAAGAGCGCGGTGTCACAGATGCCGAGTTAGAGACTCTGTTTATGGCTCTCGATGGTCAATCTACGGCTACCATTGCAACCCAGCTTGGCATTAGCGATATCGCAGTTCGCAAAAGATTAGGCGAAGTTTACAAAAAGTTTCAGATTGCGGGGAACGGCCCTGGAAAGCTCTCGGAATTGAGGCATCAGTTGCTATTTTCATACCACACGGAGCAGGGTTCGATCGATTTTAGTCGAAGTAAAGGATCTCTGTTCAAAATGCCTATCGCCCGCCGACAGGAAGATTGGGGCCAAGCACCGGATGTTGCGGTTTTTTACGGACGGACTGAAGAATTAACTACTTTAAAGCAGTGGATTCTATCGGATAATTGTCGGGTAGTAGCGCTGCTGGGTTTGGCCGGTAGTGGTAAAACCACTCTGTCGGTGCAGTTGGCAAAACAGGTACAGGATGAGTTTGATTTTGTGATTTGGCGATCGCTGCGATCGACTCCAGCACCATCCGACTTCCTCGCTAGCTTAATTCAACTTTTTTCTAACCAACAAAGACCTGATTTACCAGCAGACCTCAACGGCAAAATTTCGCGATTAATCGATTATCTGCGCAAACACCGCTGTCTGCTAATTTTAGACGATTTTGAATCAGTGCTCAAACCCGACGCACTAGCGGGACACTACCGCGAAGGCTGCGAAGGATATCGAGATTTAATTGTGCGGCTCTGTGAGGTCAATCACCATAGCTGTTTTGTCCTAGTTAGTTCCGAAGAACCTACGGAAATGGCTTTGCTGGCGGGAGAAAAAGTCAAGTCTTTAAAACCGGCGATTTCCCAGGAAATAGCCAGGGAAATTTTCCAAGAAAAAGGCTTATCGGCTCAAGATAGAGAATGGGAAATATTGTTAACCCGGTACGGAGGCAATCTGTTAGCATTGAAGATTGTAGCGACAACGATTCACGAGTTTTTTGATGGGAATGTTGGCAAATTCTTGGAAGCGACGGCGTTATTTATTGAAGAACATATCAGCAATTTGCTCGCGCAGCAGTTCGATCGAATGTCGAGTTCAGAACAAGAGATTTCCTACTGGCTGGCTATTGCTCAAAGTCCGATTTCCCTGGCGACTTTGCGAGAGCAGATGTTGGTCAATTCGTCGCTTTCGGATTTGCTCAAAAATCTCGATTCTCTGGGTCGTCGCTCGCTGATTGAAAAAATCAGTGAGGGCGGGGAAACTGTTTTTATGCTTCAGCCTTTAATCGTGCAATATGTAAGCGAAAGATTAGTCGAGCAGATTCGAGCAGAGGTTTTGGAGACGGTGAAGACGCAAGGAATAGAAAGAATGCGGCTATTGAAAACTCACAATTTGAGCGCGAGTATTGCTCAACAAAAAGAGATTAAAGAGGCTCGAAGTCGCTCTATTTTAGAATTAGTTAAAAATCGGCTGCAAGTTTTGTTTATGACAACTACAGGCTTTGAAGAACCGCTAAATATTCTGACCAAAGTTGCATCTTTGTTGGAATATAAATCAACCCTGGATGTGGGATATGCTAGGGAAAATCTAGCGCGGATTATTGCAGAAATTCAGCGCTAAGGCAACCGCAAAGATGGTTAGGACGTTGTTAATTGCTTCTTCTCTGTTCCCTCTTGTTACTCGCTCGCGAAGCCGAATGGCCTGCTTCCTTCTACAAAAAAACGATCGCCCTTTCAAAAAAAGCGATCGCCCGATTTTCAACAAAAACAGAATTCAATAAAATTATTTGACAATGCCCAAAACCGAGGCAGATTCAGAGGCAGTAATTTTGCCCAAAGCAGGCGTAGTTGGAGCCTGTGCAATTTTGGGAGCCAAAAATCCCTTCGCATAAATCTGAGGATTTTGTTGAGCGATTTGGATGTAAGATTCGCGGACTTCGGCATTCACCGCCACAGTCTTCGCGTCGTAAACCTGCATCGCCATGTTGGGATAAAAACCAATGCCGACAATCGGTATCAAAAAGCAAAATGCGATCGCCACTTCGCGAGGTTTAGCATCAATAAACGGTGCATCACCAGGCAAAACGCAACTATTACCGAAACAAACCGCTGCATCCAGATTATTTCTCTGATTCAGCAAATTTAGATCTTCGATGTCGCAAGCCGCCAATGTTCCACAGTTGTAAAATAACTGTCGCAGCATCGAGAGCAAATAAATCGGCGTCAAAATCAGTCCCACTGCCGCCAGGAACACAATCACCGCGCGGAAAGAAGTGCTGTACATATCGCTAGTTGCGACGCCCACAAACACTGACAATTCGCTAGCAAAACCGCTCATACCGGGGAGTGCCAAAGAAGCCATCGCGCCTGCTGTAAACAAGGCAAACACTTTCGGCATCACTTTCCCAATCTCGCCCATCTCGTCCATGATCATGGTATGAGTGCGATCGTAAGTCACGCCAGCCAGGAAAAACAATACTGAGGCGATCAAACCGTGGGAAATCATTTGCAGCAGCGCCCCGTTGATTCCCAAATCCGTGAAGGAAGCAATACCCAACAACACGAATCCCATGTGAGAAATCGACGAATTCGCAAGGCGGCGCTTCATGTTCGTTTGGCCGAAGGAATTCAGCGCGCCGTAGATAATATTAACCACGCCGAGCACCGCCATAATCGGTGCAAAGTAAACGTGTGCTTTGGGAAGAAGTTCTAAATTCAGGCGAATCAGTCCGTATCCGCCCATTTTCAGCAACACGCCAGCCAGAATCATCGACACAGGAGAAGATGCTTCACCGTGGGCGTCAGGTAGCCATGTGTGAAAGGGGAAAATCGCCAGTTTCACGCCGAAGGCAATGAACAATCCGCCATAAAGCAGGATTTCTAAACCTAGCGGATAGTCCTTCAAGCCGAGTTCTACCATGTCGAAGGTAACGTTTCCTCCGCCGTAAAATCCCATTGCTAAGGCAGCTATCAAAATAAAGATGGAAGCGCCGGCGGTGTAAATCAAGAATTTGGTAGCTGCGTAGCGACGGTTTTGTCCGCCCCAAATCGAGATTAGCAAGTACACCGGAATGAGTTCTAATTCCCAAACAATGAACAGCAGCATGATGTCTTGGGCGACGAATACTCCGATTTGTGCCGAATACATCACCAACATGAGGAAGTAGAACAATCGCGGCTTGCGATCGACCTCCCATGCAGCAAAAATAGATAGCGTCGTCACCAATCCCGCCAACAACACCAGCGGAACCGACAGCCCGTCAACCGAAACAGACCAGTTGAGGCCTAAAGAAGGTATCCAGGAATATTTCTCGACGATTTGGAAAGTAGAGATGCTCGGATCGTAGTGCGTCCAAAACACCCAACACATTAATACAAAATCTGTAATGCCTACACCCAGCGCATACCAGCGCACAGTTTTGCCGTCTGTATCGGGCAAAAAAGGGATGGCGAGGGCAGCGATGAGGGGTAGGATGACTATCGCGGTTAGCCAAGGAAATTGATCCGCTATCATGTTAGTGAGAATAAATACTTAGTTGGAAGTTACCTCGATTATAATACTTAAGTTAATAAAAATTTAAGATTTGTAAATATTTTTTTTCTACCAATACTGGGGTTAGTAACTTAATCACAGATTGTGGCAAATGTCAAGAACTTTTTTCAAATTAAATAAAGGTACGTTGTTGCGCTTGGGCGCTCTTTTGGATAACAGGAAAGAGCGCCCAAGCGCAACAATATATTTAAAAATTAACCCCGATCGCTCACGGTTTGGGGCAGGTCTTATTGGGGAAGTCACAGCTATAAATATAGGGTTTCTGCCAGTTTAGAGGAATTTCTAGCAAATCCCTGGTTCCAGTCATTCCCTGTCCCAGAAACAGCAGGACAGCGATCGAGTTCAAGATGACATGGACAGTGCGCCAGCGATTCGATCGATCTTTGTAGATGTCTTGAATTATGGCAAGGGAGAAAACCATCAGTAGCGCAGCGGTGATCCCAATGTAGTAGTGAGACCAATACCATTCATCGGTGCGACGATAAACGCCATCTTGAGTGCCAAGAATCACCAAGCCAGCACCAGTCAAAGTCGCAAATATGCCACGCCATAACGCCGGTGTCGATCGATACAACATGACCAAAGAGGCGATCGTCGCAACAAACATCAGCACAATGAAAATGACCTGAAACGAGTTTTTACTCCAAACATCCTTGCTCAAAATATGCTCAAAAATCGGGTAGCCTAGCCCCAACAGCGTCACTCCTACCACAGAGCCTGACAGAATTTTACCTGCTTTGACGTGTTCTGCGCCGACTACAGGAGGAATTTTGCTCTTATCCCCGGATGCAATTTGCTGGCGGCGCTGCATGGTTTGCCAAGCCATATTCAGAACCACGCCCAGCATCGGAAAAACGATCGCTACAGCTACAACGGGATGCAGCAAAGCCATAAAATCTTTAAATTCCATAAAGAACCTTTTTGTTTTTAAAGTCGATCGAACCTCAGATGTTACACCATTCTCAAGAACAGGCAAGATGCCTGTTCCACAAAACAGCAAGTTTGTTGTCGGGTAGGCGTCAGCAGCCACAGACAAGATGCCTGTGGCACCAAACATCAAATTGCTGGCGGGGTGGGCATCCCGCAAGCAGTAAAAAAACTTATTTGCGGTACAAAATGTGACTTTGAGCCAAGTATGACAGTTAAAAAAACAGTTACTGAGTACCCGCGCCCAAGTCCTATTAGAAGTTAGCGAAATAATTCTTTGTTATTCAAAATAGCCGGCCAATTTTTGTTTGCTAAAACAATGTGACCGGGAATATCACCCATCCACTGTGCTTGTACTTTCTTGTCGTAGTTGAGATAAAGCTTCCCATCAACAATTTTCCAGGCATCAGGCTGGGTGGCAACAAGATTGCCTTCACTCGCAGCCTGAGCGCAATATCCACCGTATTGAGGAGCATACTTTTCAGGATTTTGAGCAAACATATCGCGGTTTGCTGCACTAGCAAACATCCAAGTTGTTCCGCCCCAATCCTGTTTAAATTGGCTAACTCCCATCACTAATTTACTTTGGGTGAAATAGGCTACGACATCCTGACCATCAAGGGCTACGCCTTTCTCGGTATAATACTTAGGATGAACAGTTGTTGTGCTGCTTTTTCCTGCACAAGGATTGGCTTTACCCGCACAAGGATTAGCTTTACCCGCACAAGGATTGGCTTTACCCGCGCAAGGATTTTTACCAGCGCAAGGATTTTTACCAGCGCAAGGATTGGCTTTACCAGCGCAAGGATTGGCTTCTGCAATTTTGGATGAAACGGTTGTAGAGTTTGAGTTTGTTGAAGCTTTGAGATTGGCGTAGCTAACATTAGCTGTTGCCAAACCTAAAATGGTGGCAATGGCGATCGTGGTAATGTATTTTACTTTCATGTGTTTAATTCTAGATAAATTGTTAGTAGTTTCAGGCTAGATATTTGCTTGAAAATTCTTGCTTTCTGGCAAATCTGCTGATCTTTTGTTGTCCTCAAGACTTGAGGTTATTTACATTAACACTCAAGAATATGAGTGCTAGATGAGGAAGAGATGGATGGGAGATAAAACTCTGAATGCTGGATCTGTCCGTTTCTTCAGCAAAAATTCATCTGGGAATTAGGAACGCATCATCTAGTTAGCAGGAATATCTTATAGAGTGGAGATCAACCCCGATCATTGGTGTCAAATTTATGACAGGAAAAGACTGGTTAGTGACGGATGATGGACAGTACCATGTTTGCGAAGCTACTAATCAAATTGAAGATTTGACTCATCCCTACCGACTTTACCGCTTTTTAACTGACTTGGAAGATGTCTTAGAGCAAATTAGTGATGATTCTTTACGACTCCAGGCAATTTGTCCCCTTGTTCGCAGGTTGTTAGATAGTTCCCCCTGGTTTCAAATGTCTCTCCTTGAGCCTGACTCTGAGACTGGCTGGGCGGTACAAACACTTTATGATGAACCGTTTTTTCCTCTGACGGTGCAGTTGGTGGCTTGGGCTCCGGGTACAGTTTCTCCGATTCACAATCATGCGAGTTGGGGAGTGGTGGCGCTACTGGGTGGAGAGGAGAAAAATACTTTGTGGAGGCGATCGCCAATTCCGAAGTTTCCCGATAAAATTCAAACAGTGGGCGATATTTTGCTTGCACCTGGTGACGTTTTGTGCTTGATGCCTGATGCGATTCATCATGTGGAAGCCCTCGGAGATGAACCAACAATTAGTTTTAATCTTTATGGTGAAGCAGATTATGTTCGACGCTTTGAGTTTAACCAGATAAAAGGCACTGCGGAAAACTTTTAAGCGAGCATTCTGATGGATCTTTTTATCTACATTTCTGGACTCACTCATACCAAATAAACCACCTTTGGGGGACGGGCAAGATGCCCATCCCACAATTGCTGCTTTTGATTGCTCTAGTTGGAATTTGTATAATTTTTATACTTAATTACTATCACTAATGCTTACAAGAAAAATGAAGCAATTTCCCCGATTTAGATCTGTCCTCAACCATCTCACTGGTAAGCAAATTTCCACTTCTTCGCTTCAGTTTCGATTGACCCTAGAATTGCTAGTGCTGTCGATTTTAGGACTTAGCAGTGTGGCATTTTGGGCTGGCTGGCAAAGGTCGCAAAATCTAGTTGGTGCCCACAAACAAACGCTGGAATATATTGGAATGCGTTTTCCCGAACAGGTTGAACTTTATAGTGAAATGGGTTCACTAGAAATTGGCTTGACTCGAAGTGTTCATAAAGCTTCTACAGGAGGAATTATGGTGTGGGTGAAGCGAAAGGATGGGATGCTTTTGGTGAATTCACCTGATATGGATATGCAATCTTCTAAAATTACGAAGATGATCTCGTTGACGGAAGTACCTGCTGAGCCGACTTTTGTTCAGGTGGACGATCGCTATTTGGTGATCTGTAGCACGACTCTACGGATTAAAAATGAATTGCTGGGTACGGTATATTTTTCTCAAGATATCACTGATGAGCAACGTCAATTAAATGATGGGATTCGGAGTTTAATTGTTGTCTGTATTGTGGTAATCTTAGTGTTGATGGTGGCGATCGCCAGTCGCATACGTCATGCTCTCCGCCCTTTGGAACAGATGAGTCAGGTAGCTAGCACTTTGTCTGCTGATAATTTGCAGGCGGCAAAACTCCAACTGCATCAGGCTCCTGATGAGATTTTAGGACTTGCACAAACTTTTAATGAGATGTTGTTTAGATTGTCTGGTTCCTGGGAGCAACAACGCCAATTTGTTGGTAATGTTTCCCACGAATTACGCACTCCGCTGACCGTTGTTGTTGGTTATTTACAAAGTTTGCTGCGCCGCAGCACTAATTTAAGTGATTATCAACAGCAAGCACTGGAAACAGCGGTTGGGGAAACTGAACGCACGATTCGGATATTAGAAGATTTGCTAGATTTGGCACGGGCTGATAGTGGGAACCTGCACTTTCGCTTGCATCCGGTGATTCTGAATACTCTGGTGGCTGAGGTGGCCGAAATGAGTGCAAAGGTTAGCAATCGGAAAGTGATTTTGGTGTCAACTGATGAGGATGTTGTTGCTTGTGCAGATCAGGATCGTTTACAACAAGTTTTAATTAATTTAGTTGATAATGCAATTAAGTATTCTGCTCCCGAACAAGCTGTTGAGTTAGTCTTAGAAAAGAGGGAACAGCAGGTGATGGTTCATGTGCGCGATCGCGGAATTGGTATTTCTCTCCCCCATCAAAACCGGATTTTTGAGCGATTTTACCGGGTGGATGAGTCAATGACGCGCTCTAGAGACGGTACAGGGTTGGGATTGGCGATCGCCAAAAGCCTGATCGAAGGTATGGATGGACGTATCACGCTCCGTTCTAAACCGGGAGAAGGTAGTATTTTTACTATCACCTTACCTGTCTGGAATCCGCAGCTATGAGCGATCGCATTCTCTTGGTTGAAGATGACCCTAAACTAGCGAAGTTCATCGAATCTGAACTTACTCTAGAAGGCTATCACGTCACCGTCGCCCCCAATGGATTGGATGGATTGATGATAGCCCGCACGGCTGAACCGGATTTATTGATTTTAGATTGGATGCTTCCGGGTATCTCTGGATTGGATATTTGTTTAAGGTTGCGATCGACTGGCGTGCAAGTACCAATAATTATGTTAACAGCAAAAGATGAAGTACCCGATCGCGTAACGGGATTAAATGCTGGCGCTGATGATTATGTGACTAAACCTTTCAGTATGGAAGAACTCCTCGCGAGGGTGAAAGCACGTCTGCGCCGAACTCAACCAAATGATCCGGATCGATTAGAATTTGAAGACCTAATTTTGAATGGTTTAACCCGTGAAGTGTATCGAGGAAATCAACTGATTGAACTCACTGCTAAAGAGTTTGATTTGTTAGAATTTTTGCTGCGAAATCCCCGTCAAGTCATTACGCGCGATCGAATCTTAGAGAAAGTCTGGGGTTACGATTTTATGGGCGAGTCAAATATTATTGAAGTGTATATTCGGGCATTACGGATTAAGTTAGAAGCAAGTAACTCAAAACGCTTGCTGCATACTGTTCGGGGAGTTGGCTACGTGTTGCGAGAGCAAAAGTAATGATTTTTATAAAAAAACG
Source organism: Microcoleus sp. A6-C6 (assembly GCF_036705955.1). Taxonomy (NCBI): domain Bacteria; kingdom Bacillati; phylum Cyanobacteriota; class Cyanophyceae; order Oscillatoriales; family Microcoleaceae; genus Microcoleus; species Microcoleus sp. A6-C6. The sequence continues at coordinate 60,374 of NZ_JAUBVR010000022.1, forward strand.
ACAAATTTTGTGTTTATCAAAAGTGAAAATGATGCTTATTTACATAATTATTTGGTCAGGTGCGTCGCTGTGAGATTGTCGATTTTTATGCGGGGATTTTTGCTCGCGACGCACCCTACGGCTAGTGTTGCATAAAAACTCAGTTTCTCGTCACCCGTGCGTAAGTCCTACAGTCAAGAGTTGTTCGGCGAAAGATGCAATTAAAGAGCGATGTGCCAATTGCGATCGCCATTTTTCCGGTATAGCAGATTCGCCGTAAAAAGCCCCCGCCAACTGTCCGTAAACCGCACCAGTTGTATCCGCATCGTCGCCCAAATTCACCGCCAACAAACACCCTTCGGCAAAAGACGAACTGTTATAAAATGCCCAAAGTGCCGCCTCTAATGACTTAACTACGTAACCAGTACCCTTAATTTCAGGAGGTTGTCGCCGTTTAAAAGAACCCGCTGCAATTTCATCAATTTCTGCCACGAGCGGGTGCGCGGCCCAATATTCGGCGATCGGACAATATCTTTCCGAAAGCAACACATCTTTGCTAATTCCATTCACAGCCCCCGCAATTAAAGTACCAAAATAGCGGCAAGCATCCACGCAAGTAGCAGCACCGTGAGTAGTGCGAGAACTTGCTCCCGATTTTTCTATTACTTCTAAAGGATTTGTAGCATAAAACAAAGGTACGGGAGCCAAACGCATAATGGAACCATTGCCAGCAGTCTGAGCATCGGTAAAACCGCAGTAAGGTTTTCTTGTATCTTCAAACTTCCAAAGTGCTTGTTGCACCGTATTGCCAATATCAAAACATTCACCAGTGCTGCTCAAATGTCCGTTTCGCCACCACTTGAGATAAGTTTCTAATTGATGGACTGGATCGAAACCTTGTTTCTCAATCAAACTTTCAGCTAAACAAAGTGCCATTGATGTATCATCAGTCCACTCTCCCGGTTGCAGTCGAAAAGGGCCGCCGCCAACCATATCGTTAATAGGCTCAAATGTTCCGGGGCGATGGAATTCTAAAGTTGTTCCCAAAGCGTCGCCAACTGCTAAACCGAGAAGACTACCGCGATAAAGTTCTATTTGCTGCATAAAGTAGTTAAAAATTAATAATTACAGGACTTAGACAAAAAGTGGTTTGACGCGCTACTTATCCCGCCTTTGGTGCGGAGTACACACCCTACTTTATTCCGATCTTAATTCTATTTCTCTGTGTTCTCTGCGCCCTCTGCGGTTAATTAAAAAAAAATCTTGGTGACAAACGAAATATAATTGCCTTACCTGCGGTTAAAAATAAAAAAACCAGACTTTTCGCCCCAAAAGCTGAGGCAAAAGACTACTCAGGCTAATATTGATGTTAACCTGTCTCTACCCGATATCAAACCGTCCCATGACACCCGATGCCTCCGCCGGAGCTGCTGCTGCCGCCCCTCAATCAACACCCGAAGTCAGCTTAGAGCTGCAAGTCCGACTCAAGACTGAAGATGGACAGCTATTGTTGCTACTTCCCCCAGAAACCAATAACGAAGCCGCAACTGGTACGGCATCGACTTGGACTGAACTTTGGCAACAGCTAAAAGTTAGGCTAAATGCTGGAGAACGCTTTTGGCAGGAAAATGCAGAAGTACAATTGATGGGGAGCGATCGACTTTTAGATATCCGCCAACTGCAAGAAATCGCCGATGCCCTCTCTGAAGTGGAACTGCAACTCAAACGAGTCCACACCAGCCGCCGCCAAACAGCCGTTGCCGCAGCTACTGCCGGCTATTGTGTAGAACAGCAGCCTCCGGTTTCTTCCCTGAATAAATCCACTGCCCAAAAACCGCAATCGCTGGCGGAACCTTTATATTTGCAGATGACAGTGCGATCGGGCGTAGAAATTCGTCATCCAGGGACGATCGTACTTTTGGGAGATGTAAATCCCGGTGGCTCAGTCATCGCCGGAGGCGATATCCTAGTTTGGGGCCGTTTGCGGGGCGTCGTGCACGCCGGTGCCGGCGGCAACACCAACAGCGTGATTATGGCCTTGCAGATGGAACCGATGGTGATTAGGATTGCTAAGTACGTTGCCAGAGGCCCAGAAACCTCACCCGCTCAGTTTTTCCCGGAAGTCGCCTATGTGACGCCTCAGGGGATTCGGATCGGCAGAGCCTCTGATTTTGACAAATCGCAGTTAATCGGCGGTAATGAGTAATAAGTCATCAGTCATTAGTCATTAGTCATTGGTCATTAGTCATTGGTCATTGGTCATTGGTCATTGGTCATTAGTAATACTATTTTTCTTTAAGTCGGCGCTTGATAATTTTGGTCTTGGCGAAATTAGTCAGTCAAGGAAATTTTAAAATTTCAGTGCAAATTTAGAGACAATTCGTAGAACAATGAGAGTTATGAGTTTTGAGTGTTGAGTTGATTCAATGAATAACAGATTGCGGCCCAATTCTCATAAAATAATTGCCAACAAACGACAAATAATAAGATTAATTGCCAATGACCAATGACTAATGACTACTGACTAATGACCAATGACTACTGACTACTGACTACTGACTACTGACCAATGACTACTGACCAATAAATCTAAAATCGCTTATGGCTCGCATTATTGTTGTTACATCAGGGAAAGGCGGAGTGGGAAAAACCACATCCACAGCTAATCTCGGCATGGCTTTAGCTAAGCGGGGGCGCAATGTTGCCGTAATTGATGCCGATTTCGGCCTCAGAAATTTAGACTTGCTGCTGGGCTTAGAAAACCGGATTGTTTACACGGCATTAGAAGTTCTCGCCGGAGAGTGCCGGTTAGAGCAAGCTTTGGTGAAAGATAAGCGGCAGCCGCGTTTGGTGCTGTTGCCGGCTGCTCAAACTCGGATGAAGGATGCCATCAGCGCCCAGCAAATGAAGCAGCTTGTGGGGATGTTGTTACCAAAGTATGACTATATTTTGATCGACTCTCCGGCTGGAATTGAACAGGGTTTTCAAAATGCGATCGCCCCGGCGCAAGAAGGTATCATTGTCACCACTCCAGAAATCGCTGCTGTTCGTGATGCCGATCGAGTCATCGGCCTGCTGGAAGCCAACAACGTCAAGAAAATCCAGCTAATCGTCAACCGGATTCGGCCCGCAATGGTGCTGGCAAATGATATGATGTCGGTGCAAGACGTGCGGGAAATCCTCGCCATTCCGCTGTTAGGCGTTGTTCCCGACGACGAGCGCGTCATCGTTTCCACCAACCGAGGCGAACCATTAGTATTGTCGGAAACAGCCTCTTTAGCTGGAACTGCCTTCGACAATATTGCCCGCCGCTTAGAAGGCGAAAAAGTTGAATTTCTAGATCTCAATCCCCGTCGGGAAAACTTGTTTACTCGACTCCGCAAGTTCTTAAACATTAAAATTATGTGATGTGCTGCAATATTGGCGATCGATCTTGAACAGCAGCCACTGCATCACAAAAAGTAGCCGAAATTTTCCCCAGTGATTTTTTCTATGCCCAACCCTTGACAAACCAGATCTACCCATGCTGTACACACTTCTCGAAAGACTTTTCCCGCACCCCCCTGACAACAGCCGCGACGATGTAAAACGTCGCCTCAAACTGGTTCTAGCCCACGATCGCTCAGAGCTCAGCCCCGAAATGGTTGAGTCGATGCGCCGAGAAATTCTAGAGGTGGTGTCTCGCTATGTGGAAATTGATACTACCGAGTCGGAGTTCTCGCTAGCTAGCGATCAGCGGGCTACAGCATTGATTGCAAATCTCCCGATCCGGCGGGTGAGGCGGGAACATCCACCGGAAAATTTGCCCTATAAATTGCCAGAAAAATTGCCAGAGAATCGACCTGAAAATGTTGCTGAGTATGTACCGGAGTATGTAGTCGAAACTCTCCCCGACACTACGGATTAACCAGGGAGCATCTGCGGGTTTGTAAAAATATTTTTTTTGTGGGAATGCGAGCCTTGACTGCACGACAGCGCGACAAAAACAAAACTCAGATGCTCTCTCAAGAACTACGATCGTTTCTATCAAAAAATTTTCAAACTCAAAACAAATCACCGGATGAACGATCGCTCTACGATTCCTATCCTGTCCGCTCGATTACTATAACAAAAACGGTTCGCGCGTGCGGAATTTATTCCGCAATAAGAGCGGATTTTAGTCCGAACTACGAACCTTACTTACTGCGGCTAATCGACCGGAAACTATATCTCTTGTGGTTCATTTTGCTGCTTCAAAACGCTCTTACCAAAATCACATTGCAGTTGCTTTGACGAGAAATCAGGGCTGGAATATTTCCCTGTTTCATCTGTTGCAACAATCCCTCTCGACTCGCACCCAAAATAATCACATCGCTTCCATCCTGCTTGGCATAACTCAATACTGCCGCCGACACAGAATCAGCACATACAGAAGTCGTCAAGATAGAGGCATTCACTTGGGGCTTGAGAAACTCAGCGGCAACTTTCAAGATTTCCTCGGTTGGTTCAAAGTCAGCGCGATCGGCTTGGCGCTCCTCAGAAGCATCGTACACATGAAATAATCTGACTTGTGCGGTTTTGCTCATAGAAATCAATCCAGGTAGCAACCGAACTGCTTGCTGGGCATTGGGGCCGCCTGCCATTGGTACTAACCACCGCTCAAAAATTGCTCGATCGGTTAACTTAACCAACACTACTTCACAAACAGCCTGTCGAATCATAGTATCGACAACTCGACTAAAAACCCGCCCCGGTGTTTTAGTGCTGCCTTTCCACCCCATGAAGACGAGATCGATATGTCGCTCTTCAATCGTTTCGAGAATGGCACTTGACAAATCATGCGCCACTAGAATCTGGGTATGGATCGGAACTTGCCACGCTTGACACAGACGGGTTGCCTGCTTTAGTAGCTTTTGACACTCCGCCGTTTTTACTGGAGTTTCTGCAAGCGCCTCATGTCTTGGCACAACAATCACCTGCAAACATTCAATTTCATAGTTGCGATCGCGGGCAATTGCCACTGCCATTTCTAACAGCGTCAGGGATGTTTTTGGATTGCTCAACGGCACGAGGATGCGCCCTTGTCCCGTTTCTGGCGATTTGGTTTGGTGAATGATCCGAGCTCGTTCTACCTTGGGTTGAGCGAGATTTTCGTTGTTGAGATAAGCTGCTTCAACCCGAATAATATCGCTGCGGGTAATAATACCCACCAATCGCCGTCCTTCTACGACTGGTAAGCTATGGAGATTGTGTCGATCGAGCAAATGCAGCACATAGGCAAGCGTATCTTCTGGGTTAATGCGAACAGGCTCTGGTGTCATCAGCTCGCTGACAAGATTCTCACCATTCAATCCTCGTGCAGAAAAGTTGGCAATATCCTTTTGAGTTACAATGCCGACAAGCTTGCCGCTTTCTACCACCGGAAACGTGCGGTGGGAAGACTGAGAAAACGCCTGTAACGCTTCTTCCAGCCGAATTAGACTAGAAAGCGTTTCTACTTTCGGCTGCATCACATTCAATGCAGTTAAATCTGTCCAAGGATCTTGAGCGCTCGTTTCTTTCGTCAGGTGAATGCCTTTAAAAGCCAGCAAGCGATCGTAAAGCGAACCCTCATCAAGCAATTCTGCAATCAGATAAGAAGTCACAGATACGATCATCAGCGGCAACACTAAATTAAAGTCAGTCGTCATCTCAAACACCAGGATTACCGCAGTAATCGGAGTGCGAGCAACCGCACAGAAAAATGCCGCCATCCCCACCCGTGCATAAGTGGTTGCCAGACTTAAACCCAAAACTTGGTGTTCCGCGACTCCTACGAGGTATCCTAACGCTGCACCGAGTACCATGCTGGGAATCAGCAACCCGCCCGGTGCGCCAGAACCGTAGGTGACGACGATCAGAAAAAAGTGGATGCAAAAGACGATCGCCACGAGTTGCCAGTCTGCATTTCCGGTTAATAGCAATTCTTTGAGTCCGGCATTGTCTCGAAATATATCTGGTAAGGCAGCGAGTGCAATTCCCGTAATCAGCCCAGCAAATCCGATGCGCCAGGGTAAGCTGACACGGAAAAAGCGGCGGTACAACGTCAAACTTGTCAGGATTGAGCGATTGAACAGCACGCCAAGTCCGCCTGCTAGGATTCCTAGCAGCAGGTAAAAGGGAATCTCAGCAGCAGAAAAGCTGGTATTAAAGACAACAAGATGCAGGTCTAAATCGAGATTGTGCGAACCACTGATCCGAGCGACAACTGACCCGATGAACGAAGCCAGGATCGCGGTTCCCAAGGTGATTCCAGACACGTCTTGCAACAGTTCTTCGACCACAAATAAAACACCTGCGATCGGCGCGTTAAAGGCGGCTGCAAGTCCCGCTCCGGCCCCGGCTGCGAGGATCTGACGGCGATGGTCGGGTGAAGTTGGAAACCATCGACTCAGTTGACTCGCTAACGCTGCCCCAATCTGTACCGTCGGGCCTTCTCGTCCGAGGGGTATGCCGGCAGCGAGTATGAGGGTGGCGCTGACCAACTTCACTAGGGCAATTCGTAAATTCAAAGGCATCGGAACGTTGGCGAGTACCGCCTTGACTTCGCTCATGCCGCTCCCGCTGGCGGCCGGAGCCAGGCGATCGACTATGAATCCAGACAAGAATCCGCCTAGGGCCCCGATCAAGGGCAGCGCAATATAGGCCGGGATTAAATGCGTTGCCTGCTGCCGCCAGCCGCCGAGCCAACCTACTCCTTGTGCCAACAGTAGCGCAGCCAGTCCTGACACTAGCCCAATCAGGCAGGCTTCAAAAATCGCCAATCGCTTGGGACGCAACAGTTGATGGGAAAAGCGACTCCAGATAAGTTTTCCGATGCGTATCATTTTGCCTTTGGGAAAAGTGCAGACATTGACGATCCTCCGGTTAAAGCAGCGGTTTGGGGGATGGTGGATTGAGACCCGCAGGCTGCTCGGTGGGCGATCGCCAAAGCTGTTGTGGGTGATGCCTAAACCAGTAGTCTATCGTAATGCCACCCACGAACAACAGCAGCAATAAATATAGTTCTGTTCGCCCAAAAATAAAGTTTGAGCGATCGCCGGAAGAAAAATTTCTCTCTTTGTCATCAAATTCGTCTTTCATATTTCTGTACACAAAACTATAAAAAGGCTCCCATTCTGAGTAAAGCGGCTCCGATCTTCATTCTTAACGATCGTAGCGTTTAAAAGTCTAGGAGACGCTTGCTTGTAACTGAAGTTCTAACGGTCGGTCGGAGCGAATTTCTAAGCCCGGTAAATCGTGTTTTACTAATATTTTTTCGTCTGTTTCAGCAGTGGCGCTCGGCCACAGTACCCAGCGGCTGCCTTGGGAAAGAGTGCTTAAACTGGCAGCGTTTTGAGTCAGCCAAATTATCGACAGTTTCGATCGATTCTCGATCGCCTCTTCCCCAGCATTAACCGCGGCTAAAGTTTCCAAAACTACCCGGTTCCCCGATACGAGTCCGGTTCCGGCAGTCCAAAGTTTGACGTTTAACAGGCGCTTGCTAGCATAGAAGTAAAGAGAAGCTGCTACTGTCACGGCTCGTTCAAATTCCTTTGCTTCCCACATGGCACCGCTGTCGAGAGCAATAATAATTTCTTGACCGCCGGCGGCAACTTCTAACTCTCTCACCCGCAGTTCTCCGTAGCGGGCGCTGGTGCGCCAGTGAATCAGGCGGGTGGGGTCTCCGTGGCGGTAAGGTCTGAGGTTGCGGGTGAGGCCTTCGGTAGCAGTTTGCGATCGACTGCGATTGTACAATTGCGGGCTGTCTTCTTGACCGATGCGATCGATCAAAGGACAAGTGCTCAACGGCAAAACCAGCGGGTAGACAACCGCTACCGCTTTCGCCGGACGGCTGCGGCGGCACCAAAACAACCCTAAAGGCGCAGCCGTTCTCAAGTGCACCTCTTGCCAGCGATAGATACCGCGCTGCCGGATTTCTAGATAGTATGTATCCCTGTATGTACTGTTAGGCTCTATGACTTCGATCGGGCGGACGACCTCTTTTCCCAATACAAACGGCAAGATGTCTACTACTTGCAACAAAGTTTTAGGTTGGCGATCGCGATTTTCGATTTCTAGTTCGATCGTAATTTTATCCCCCGCACTCACTGGTTCGATCGGGCGACGGCGGACTTCCAAGGAACGAAGCGATTTTGCCGGCAAAACCGCCGCTACTACCAACAACGCCAAACTCCCACCGCTTAGTGCGTACAGCCACCCAGCCATTGTATTAGTAGCAGAACCAAAAAAGAAAACCGTCATTCCCGATAGCAGCCAACCCGCGTAGGCGGGAGTAACAGCGCGATTTTCGAGCCAGTCGGCAATTTTTTGAATGATGTTCATACAAGTTAAAACTGTTAATTGCTCGATCGCCCACCAAGCCTAATTGTAAAATATTTTCACCATTTAGCACCGAATTAGCAAGCGAGCGATTAGATTAGAAATCGGGCATTTTTTCGCAATAAATCTACATTGACCCCGCCCAAAAACGGATACCGTGCCACGTACACTCAATCACGGTCGATCCCCAAATTTTAGACTAAGAGTTCCTGCTCCCAGATTAATCTGTGGAGTAAATCTAAAATCTAAAATCTAAAATCTAAAATAGACTGACTGGAGACCAAAAAATGAACCCATTAAACAATCCTACACCTGTTCGACCAGACGCTCAAGCCCGCCGCACACCGCCGCCTCCGCCGCCCTTGGGTGTAACACCCGCCCATCCTGCACCCCCACCGAGTGCGCCCCCCTCGGCCCAGCAGCGTCCTGTTGAGACTCCCGTCAGTACGATCGAACAAATGGTCAGAGATGCCCATAGCGCAGGTGCTTCCGACATTCATGTTCGAGTCGGCCAAGTACCTAGATTTCGGATTCGGGGCGTGATGCAAATAGCAACCAGCCACCCGAAAGTAACACCAGAAATTTTTGAACACTACTTAGCTGAAATTCTCAGCCCCGAACAACGAACACAGTTTACTAATACCAAAGAATTAGATGCAGCAATTTTTTACCCAGGCTTCGTGCGCTGTCGTGTCAATTGTTTTGATTCCCTCAGCGGTGGTGCCATAGTATTGCGGTTGATCAGTTTGGAAATACCGACTATCGATTCCTTGAGGTTGCCAGAAGCTCTCAAAAATATCATTTTGCGATCGCAGGGATTAATATTAGTTACAGGGCCTACCGGTTCGGGAAAATCAACAACAGTAGCTGCGATGATCGACCATCTCAACCAGATGGAACAGAAGCACGTAGTTACAATTGAAGACCCGATCGAATTTATTCACCCTTCCAAAAAATGCTTAGTTAGCCAGCGGGAAGTCGGCTTGCATACCCACGAGTTTCAACAGGCTTTGCGGGCAGTTTTGCGGGAAGACCCCGATGTAATCCTGATCGGAGAAATGCGCGATCGCGTTACCATCAATACAGCCCTGCAAGCAGCTCAAACAGGTCACTTAGTAATTGGAACCCTCCACACTCGCAGCGCCATTAACGCTATCAACCGATTGTTGAACCTCTACCCGCCCGAAGAACAACAGGCCATGCGGATTCAAATTTGCGATTCTTTAGTAGCGGTAGTTGCCCAACTTTTGCTGCCAACTGTTGACAACCGCCGCGTCGCAGTTCACGATATTTTAGTGAATACGCCAGCTATGCAGGAATACTTGATGAAAGGTGCTGATGATGAAGCTTTCCGGTTGATGGAAACTGACACCTACGAAGGAATGCAGATTATCAACCAGGGGCTTTACAAATTAGTGCTTGAAGGCAGAGTGACCATCGAAGAAGCGGCTAAAACTTCTCCCGAAGCCAGCGATTTAGACCGTCGTTTGCGGACAGGAGGCTACGATCCTGCCTCGGCTCGCGAGTTTGAAGGCAGCAAAAAAGAGCGCAGCGTTCGCGCCCGGTAGCAACACACATACAGGGGTAGGCACAGCAGCACTACCCCTGCGATCGGGTAGCAATCTTTTGGGCCGACCGAAATATTTGGCGCTGTTGTGCCTATACTTACTTAAATTAACTATATTTAGTATCAAAAAAAACACTGTATTTAAGTAGTCAAAGGCTAGAAAATCAATTTTAAGTATATTTTTAAGCTTTTTTAACGCCGCCTACTTTACATTAACTTTAAAATTGCGTGAAAAATCGCAGGGAATTGCAAAGAAATAGTAAAGATTAGTCCTGAGTATTGCCAACAGCCAGCAACTTAAGTTTATAGTTGTAGTGATCAATTTTTGACCGATCGCGTTCCGACTTAGCCGATCGCAAAAGTAAGCAGGTTAAAAAAGCGCTTAATAAAACTACAAGTAGGCTTAATACAAGTAATTTACTAGGAGAACCGATTGCCTGTCTTTCCAATTAAGTCGCTTTCAGTCTAAAAACATCCTAAAATCCAGCAGACTTTTAAAGATTCTGTCCCTTGAAAATCTGTTTAAAAACTTTGAATCAGCAACGGTATTTCTAGAATTTACAGGAGCAAAGAACGTCATGAGTGCATTTAACCTCTCAGAAATGTTTAAAGGTGCCAGCAAAGCTGAAATAATCGATCGCATCCAGCAGCTAGTTCCCCCAGGTTCCCCGGAACCGCAAGATCCTGAAATCCTAGCAGTCTTACAAAGTCTCACCGCAAAGCTAATCGCCGCCTATCAAGCCGACGGACAACTAGAAAGCGAACCTTTTAGCGACGTGCGCGATCGCACCGTTCACCTCTACGCCTCCGCAGTCAGCAGCAAAATCAAAGGAAAAACCATTCTCGTAACCGGGGGAGAAGGATGCGTCGGCGGTTTCTTAATCGAAAAACTCCTCGAATTAGGCGCAACTAAAATCATTTCCGTAGACAAAGCCCGATGTCAAAACCCCGAAGAAACTCTCCCGCACTTTAACAAAGAAGGTGCAGTAACTTTCTATGCCGCCGACATTCGCAACTTCGAGGCGCTGAAACACATATTTGACATAGAAAAACCAGACATTGTTTTTCACCTAGCAGCCCAACGCCAACCAGGACTAGCTGAAATCCAAATCCGAGAAACAGTGACAACCAGCCTATTAGGATGCCAACACGTCATCCAACTCTGCGAAGAATACGGCTCAGAACACTGCATCTTCTCTTCCACAGGCAAAACATCTCGATATTTTACAACCGAAGTTTACGCAGCCTCCAAAAAGTTTGCCGAATGGCAATTTGCCAAAGCAGCTCAAGTAGGAGATGTAACTTACGGGATGGTTCGCTTTACTCATATGTTGGAAAATAGCTTGTTCTGCGAGCAAATGTCCAAAAAAGTAGAGCAAAGTAAAACAGTCAACGTTCACGCTCCCCACCGCTATGTAACCGCTCAAAATCTGATCGAAGCCGTACATTTATTACTGAATGCGCTGATTGTTTCCGTTCCCGGAAAACTGAAATTTGTCGCCGTTTCCAATCTCGGATGGCCGACAGAAACCCTGGAAGTCGCTCTTTATAAAATTCTTGAGTCAGGAAACAATCTGCCGATTTATTTTCAAGGACTTTTACCGGGCTACGAAGAACCGTTTTTCCTCGGACAGTTTGACTGGAACAAACCGACAGATATTCACCTCCTAATTAATGTTCTGGAAGATCCTTTTAGAATTGTTGACGATGCTGGCGACATGGTGACTGTAGAATTAGCTCCTTTTTCTTTGCGCGTGTTAGATAAACAAGTGTCGAACCTGGAAAGCTTAATCAGCGATCCAGATTTCCCGGAAGTGCAAATCAAGCACGCTCTTGTCGCAGCGGAAAAAGAAGTGATTGCTTCATCTTTTGCGTGGAGTTCCCCTCAAGATTTGTTGAAGATTTTGCAGTGGGGCATCAATCCCAAGAAATTGCAAGGCTACGGAACAGAAATTTCTGACTACAGGGAGATTATCGAACTCCTTCTGCAAGGAATGTACGGGCGGCTTAACCAAGAAATCTTGAACAGTGCTGGAGTTACTGCTGATGAATTTGATGACTTAGTTGAGAGTCTTTCTACACTGGATTCTATTCAAGGAGAAGTGGGATATTTGCGATCGATGTCGAGATATCTCAGAGAATTTGTACTCCCCGCACAGTTCACCCAAAAAAAATATGAACCTGTTCCTGTCCGCGAAGCAGCTTAGCTTAAAAAGTTGTAGAGATTGCTTCGTTGTTTTTTATTAATTAACAGCAGAACACCTCGAAACCCGGTATCTTTGAGATACGGGGTTTCTCAAGTATTTTGAGATTAAATTGATCTACTTAATATTTGTCATAATCGACATTATATGATAGTTTAGATAGCGTTACTCCTTGAGTTGACAAAGGTACAATTTGATTAAATCAACTCAATGACCGCAGCAAATAAAATAAAATTAAGGTACTAGAATTGTGCAAATTAATCAGCTAGCGTTCCTATTTATTGATATTGTACTTTTGACGATCGCCCTAATCCTGCTAATTCCCGTTGCAGTTCTATTCCTAGAATGCAGTGCAGCTTTTTTGTCCAGCCTCCGCCCCACAGCCGAAACTCAAGAACCGCGCCCCAAAGTGGCGGTGTTAATTCCCGCCTACAACGAAGCAGCAGGAATTGGTGCCACCATCTCCACCATATTGCCGCAGCTAACACCTCAAGACCGCCTGTTAGTGATTGCTGACAACTGCACGGATGATACGGCAGAAATCGCCCGTAACTGTGGTGCAAGTGCGATCGAGCGCCACGACACAGAACGCAAGGGGAAGGGATACGCACTGGATTTTGGCTTACAGTCGATCGCCTCAGACCCCCCAGAAGTAGTGATCATGGTTGACGCCGACTGCATCTGTGGGCCAGACGCGATCGAGAAATTAGCCCGGATTGCGATCGCCGAACAAAGGCCAGTCCAAGCCACATATTTAATGGAACAGCCGCCCAATCCTACCCCAAAAGATTCCATTTCTGCCTTAGCATTTCTAGTGAAAAACTTAGTCCGGCCCAGCGGATTAAAACAGTTAGGATTCCCCTCATTGCTAACAGGTACGGGGATGGCTTTTCCCTGGTTAATCATTCGAGATGTTCCTTTAGCCAGTAGCAATATCGTTGAAGATATGCAAATGAGTTTGGATTTGGCGATCGCCGGACATCCAACCGTATTCTGCCCCGAAGCCAGAGTCACAGGGTGTTTGCCGCAGCAACAGCAAGTAGCTAAAACTCAAAGAACCAGATGGGAACACGGACACTTGCAAACCTTACTAACTCAGACTCCCAGGCTAGCGACAGCCTCCGTTGAGCAACAACGTTTTGACTTAATGGCGATCGCCCTGGACTTGTCCGTCCCTCCCCTATCGCTTTTAGTCGCTATCTGGCTAGCCGCTTTTGCCGCCTCCATACTAGCAGCAATCATCGGAACATCCCCGATTCCTGCTATCTTGTTAGCAGTACAAGGACTGCTAATTTTAGTTTCAATTGTCAGCGCTTGGGCAAAATTTGGGCGTGCCGATATTTCCGGTGCAACTCTTTTATCCGTACCTTTTTACATCCTTTGGAAAATTCCTTTATATCTGGGTTTTATCCTGAAGCGGCAAACCAAATGGGTGCGAACAGAACGCGATGTTTAGAAACTTTATGGACTGACAACCAAATCAACAGAGTTTTTTTGAGTGCTCAGAAACCGCGTTTTTTAACAAAAATATTTGCTGAGAACCCCATAAGGTTCAGATCAGGTCTCGATTCTTCAAGGTGAAGCTTAACAGTTGACAGTTGACAGTTGACAGTTGACAGCGAAGTTTTTAGGCTGGGGGTTAAATCCCCTGCCTAAAAACAATCCACCTAAAGCTGAGGGCTTAAATCCCCTGTGCTTTGGTCAAAAAGCACTGATGATTCACAATCTGTGAAGTCATACAGATAGAAACAGAAGAATTGATTGCCGACGCAATGTGGTCATTCGTCGCAAAACAACGAAAATTTTTATAGTAGAGGAGTTATATTATTTCCGGTGCCACCGGAAACGATCTAACTTCAGAAATTCACCGTCAAATCGGCAAAGAGAACACCCAGAGGCTAGAACGAATTAACCCGATTGTGCGACAACTTTCAGGGCGATGGCATCGGCGACAGCAGAAATTTGCCAAAATTTGGGAACAGATAAAGGTGATGGAGAGGCTGATGGTCAGCTATTTCAACCGCAGAGTTCTTTGATGCACGAGCACTGGCTTGATGGGCGATCGACCTATTTACAAAACTAAACTTATACTAAAACAGCCACATCGACCGCACAGCAAAGGTTTCAAGCACAGCCACAAAAAAAACTTGGAAATTTCGCAAAAAAAATCCTAACTCAACCTGATAAATAAGTGTAGGAACAAAGTTGCGGCCGCACTTAACTATGAATGATCAATCCCACCCCTCCGAGGGGGAAGACCAGTTATCCGACGATTCTGATGCTGCTGGGGGCTCAGGAAAATCTGGAAATTGCGATCGAGATTCCGCCCAGCAGCAAATCCTCGAACTCGTCATCGAAGCTTGTAAGCATCCCGTGGGTAGTCTCCGGCGAAGTCGTTTCTTGAATAAACTGATTCGAGAGATTATCAAATCCGGCAAACTCTGGAAAGAAAACACACCTCACTACGAAGAGGCATTGCACAAGACATGGATCTATCTTTCTGGCAATTTATGTGAAGCTACCACAGCAAAACAAGCTTACAATCCCGAAATAAGTCAGATTACCACCTGGTTAAATCCCTATCTCAAAAAGCGGCTGTTAGATTGTCATCAAAAGCAACAACAAGAAAGGGCAAGACACATACAAAATCCAATAGCCTCTTTAGAGGAATTATCAAACCGAGAGGATATCAAATACAATGAAAATCTGAAAGCCAATCCAGATGTCAGTTTCTATTTAGACGAACTTTTAGAATGGATAGAAACCGATCCCAATGACGAATTAAAAAACAGACACGTCAGAGGAAAGCCGCAGATAAATTGCCAAGTTTTATTGCAGCGCAAGTGTTTGTACGGTCAAACTATTCAAGAGATTGCCAAAGAGTTTGGGTGCGCCAATTCCACCTTATATCAATTGCTCAACAATGACTGTCGCCATCTGCTGCAAAATTTTTCCGAAAATCAAGGATATCAAACTTTCAACATACCAGGAGTGCCGGAACAATGAACTATGAAAACCTTTCAAATCTCGAACCTTTGCCCATGCCAATCACTCAAAGTTCACTACAACTTGCTCGACAATTTGCCGCCCAACAGCGCCACCCGCAAAGACAAGAGCAAGTTTATTTCAATACTTTGGCAGTGCTGGCAGTTCACGATTACCTGCAAATCTTGAATATTGAAACTGATTTGACTGAGTGCGATAGCTGGAATCCCGCAATGCGCTTGTTTACAGATGCGGCAGATTTGTATATCAAAGGATTGGGTAAAATTGAATGCCGTCCCGTTAGAAATTTGCATCAAAATCAAGCAAGAGCTAATGACAATTTGTCAGCAAATCTGCCTGTAAATTGCCCAGTTCCCGTGGAAGCTAGGGCTGATCGTATCGGTTATATTGCCGTAGCCATTGATGAAAATGAAAAAGCAGCGAAATTGCTTGGTTTTTCTCCGACTGCGGAAACGGGCGAATTAGTATTGAACGAATTACATTCTCTTGACGATTTTTTAGTAAATCTAGAACGTTTGTTTGACGCTAAAGTTGACCTAAATCAGTGGTTGATGAATGTATTTAATCCTGATTGGCAACCTTTCGAGGCAATATTTGACCCTGAACCACTGGAGGATTCGCCCCGTGAAATCGAAAATCCAATTCCGTCAAAATTGGGTAATTGGTTTAAGAATATTGTTGAAACAGGTTGGCAGAAATTTGACCAAGGTAAGCAAAATTTAGAAGAAACAATTTTTCCTGATCAGCATCCAAATTTTGCATTCCGAAGTAGTGGAAATTCGAGACAAAATTTATCATTATCAGGGGGACAAGCCAGCCTCCAGCATAGATTTCCCGAAGCGGATGTTGCGAGGGCTAGATTGATTGATTTGGGAATGCAGTTGGGTAGGACAACTGTGGCTTTGTTGGTGGCGATCGCCCAACAGAGCGATCGCACTGTCAGAGTTCATGTCCAGTTGCATCCGGCGATCGGACAAAGCTACCTCCCACCCCATACTAAACTCTCGTTAATATCCGATACTGGAAAAATTTTACACAAAAGTGAATCAACGGTTCAAGATTTGTGTATTTTGCTGAAAGATTTTGAGGTAGAACCCGAAGAGAGCTTTAGCATCCGAGTAGCAATAGATGATTTGAGCATAACAGAAAATTTTGTGGTATGATTTTGAAAATCACTACACTCGCCTCCAATTTATGATGAGTAAGAGTATTATATTGGTTTTGGCTTCTGGGACTTTAGGGAACGGTTTTGCTCACGTCACAGCGGAACTCAAAGAATCGGAAAAAACCATAATTAAATTTTCAGGAAGCTTGCCACCAGCGCCGGAAATTGCGCTATTGCATGACAAATGGAAAATGATATGTAATGCTCTTAAACCTCGGAGCCATGATCCTCGGATCAAGGTAAAATCCACGGGTGTTACAAACATTTCTGAGGATAAACCTGAAGCCGTATATAGGAACTTGCGGGAGCACATGAAAAAGTGGCTGGAGTCTGACGAATTTTGTAGAAAAATTGAGTCAAAACTCAGAACGCACATCGGCAATGTATCTGAATCTTTTAAAATATTTTTAGAAATAGACAAGCCTGAAATTTGGGAGTTACCTTGGGATGTGTGGGCATTTCGCGAAGATTACGCCAACTGCGAAATAATTCCCACTTCGTCAGAATATGGCAAGAAAAATCAACAGAAAACCACAGCAGACATAGCTCAACCTTCTCAAGGGAGAATTTTATGTATTGCTGGGAATAGCAAGGGAATTGATCTTGATAAAGATAAAAGAATTATACAACAACGTTTGGGCGAGCTTTGCGAATTAAATTTTCTCAAAGAGCCAACTCCTGAAAAATTGCATGATGAGCTTTTTGATGATAAAGGCTGGCAAGTTTTATTTTTTGCAGGACACAGCAACAGCGACAATAACGCTACTAATGGAGTGCTGTATATCAATCAAAATCCCGATCACAATAGTATTAAAGTAGAAGATTTAAAATCTGGTTTAAAAAAAGCGATTAGCAAAGGCTTGCAGTTGCTGATTTTCAACTCTTGTTCGAGCTTGGGAATTGCGACGGATATAGTTGCTGAGGGTTTAGATTTACCGTCGATAATTGTGATGCGCGCGCCGCTACCTGATGTAGTTGCTCAAGATTTTGTGAAGTCTTTATTCACATATTTGGCTGCGGGAGAGCTTTTATTTTTAGCTGTGCGAAAAGCTAAGAATGACTTGCAGAAATGGGATTCTCAATTTCCGGGTGCAAGCGGGATTCCTATGCTGTGTCAGCATCCGACGTTTGAGGAGTTTGTTTTACCGCAGCCGGAAGCCGATCGCCCTGTCGTAGCTACAACAGACGCTGTAACTGCCAATCGCCACCCAAACCACCAGCAATTTACCATTTCCACTAAATTTATGCAGCGTACCAGTATCAGTTTAGCTGGTTTGGCGATCGGCTATCCATTGATCGGGCAGAATCTGGCATCTGCGATCAATACATTTGGGATGGAAAACCACCGTAGTAATCAATTTTTAATCGCGAAAGCTTCATACAATCTAGCTGTATTAATCAATCCTACTAACGGCGAGCCTTACTATAACTTATCCGAACTTTGCAAAGACTTAAGCGATCGCAAATGCGAGCGAGAATCAATGCAAAGTGCAGTCTGGCGGGGACTTCCCGAAGCTAACGCTCAAATATCCAAATCCTTCTTGCTGGAAAATAAACCTGAAGAGGTTTTAAAGGCGATCGCACTTTGCTTTCAAAATGCTAAACAGGATGGAGTCAAATCAGCTTGTTTCAAGAATCGCGGCTGGGTGCGCTTGAACCAAAAGCGATACGATTCAGCGGAACCAGATTTAAGACAAGCAATATCTCTCAGCAATAAGACTCCAGAAGCTCATTGCCTTTTAGCGCAGGTACTGGAAGCTAAAGGAAAACCACAAGAAGCACTGACACATTGGGAAGAAACACTGAAATCTGCCAATTCCAGGATACCAGCACAAGATGAATGTATCCAAATGGCAAAGGAACGTTTACCAAAAACAGGAAAAACTAAATGAAAAAACGGACGACTGTTATTATGGGTGCAAGCGCGATCGCATTTACGTTGATTGCGATCGATATTTTGCCTCATCCCCACTTCGGAAGTGACACCAATTTATCCAAAATATCCGCTAACAATCTAATAATTTCCTCAGCAATCGCAGCAACGACAAGAATACCCAACGGACAAATCCTGAATATTAGCGGGGAAGTGCAGCTACAACGTCAAGATGGCAGAAATATTCGCCCGACAGCCGGTACACCGATTTATCCGGGCGACAAACTGCAAACTGCACAAAATGGACAAATTACGATTCAATGTGCAGATTTAGGAATTAAGTCAATTAAATCGGGCGAAAATCAATTAAATAGCTGTTTGTTGGTTAGCGACAAGTCGAAGTCTGACTGCAATAAAAACTTAATTAGATGTCCCGATCGCGGTGATGATAAAATTGCTTGGAATAACGCGCCAATTCCTTATATAATCAGTCCGAGACGGACGCAATTGCTGGGAAATAAGCCAACTTTGCGCTGGAATCCGGTTGCGGGTGCGACTAGCTATAAGTTGAGCATCCTCGAAAAAAATGCGAAGTTAAATTGGGAAATGACGGTTAAGGGTACTGAGGCGGTGTATCCGGGGGAACCGGTGCTGAAACCGGGTGTTAAGTACCGATTGATTGTGGAGACGAATACGGGGGTTTCTTCGGAAAGTCCGCTGTCAGAGGGAGATTCAGAGTTTAGTTTGTTGGATGAGAAGGAGGTTGAGAGGGTTAAGGAGGCTGTGGGGGCGATCGAGCAACAGGTACCGAATGCAGCGAGTCAGAAATTGGCGATCGCACAGGTTTATCGTAGCGCAAACTTGATTGCCGAAGCCATAGAAACCTTAGAAAGCTTACCAGCAGCGGGAGTTGAGACAGCGCCAATCTACCGGAGGTTGGGAGAAATGTATCGGGAGCGATCGCAACTAATGCCGCAGGCTGAAATATACTATAAAAGGGCGATCGATCAAGCTAAACCAGACGATATCGAAGAGCTAACCGATGCGCGTTACGGTTTAGCACAAGTTTATTCATCCATGCGGAATTATCCCGAAGCGATACAGTATTTGAAGTTAGCAAAAGAGGGATATCAAACTTTAAAAGACTTACCAATGGTGGAAAAAATAGGGAAGCAATTGCAAGATGCCCAAAGGAGGAAAGATAGGCAATAGTATTACTGAATTTGCGATCACCCAGAATTTGTAGGGGCGGGTTCACCGTTGATTTTGTTGCCCATAAACAATCTGAATAAACCCGCCCCCACCCCACAAATTACCCCAAAAAACCGAATTTGCGATGATCGCAAAAACCCAAATTTGTAGGGGCGGGTTCACCGTTGATTCTGTCACCAACAAAGAATCTGAATAAACCCGCCCCCACCCCACAAAGAATCTGAATAAACCCGCCCCCACCCCACAAATAACCCCAAAAAACATCCCCACAGATGGATTAAATGTATCCGCTCAATAAGTTGCGGTAAATCTTAATTTTTCGACAGTGTATAACTTATTTGATTCTACAAATATCTTAAT